>CAZPID010000021.1:0-7272 GCA_964586885.1 uncultured archaeon
CTGCCTCTTCAATTTTTTCTTTTAATTCTGGTAATTTAGTCTCTATAGTTTCTTTTACTTCTTCTATGGCACTTTCTTTAGGTTTTTCTATTGCTTCAGGTTCTATCTTTTTTATACTTTCTTCTATTTCTTCAATCTTTTCCTTTTGTTCTTCTTCCTTCTTTTTTAATTTTTTAGTTATGTTTTCAGCTAATTTTGAAAGTTTTTTCTTCAACAGACCAAACATAATAAATCATCTTATTAAGATTTTTGAGGAGTATTTTGCATTTTCATACTGAGTTTATCCATTATAGAAGAAGAATTTGCAATTTCTTTATCTATTTGTATCAATGCTTTATCAAGATCTTCTTTTCTTTTAGCAAGCGTGTTTTTTCCTTCATCTATACTTTTCTCAAGCATTATTCCAGAACCAATATCTATCAAAACATTATTCTTTTTAACTATCTTTCCTATTGTATAAGCCTCTGCGCCTAAGGAAAACAATATTTTTTTACTAGCATCTACATCTTTTAAACTATCAATAGTAGATTCTATTTCTGCCATCTTAGCCATTATAAAATCTCTTTGTCTCATCATTTCTTTTATTCTAGCTTCTAGCAATCTGTAATTTAATAAATCATTTTGCATTTCTTTTTCTTTATCTTCCAAACTATCACCTTGTATAAAAATACTAAGGTTTCCAAATAAATACATATTTCATAGGCATGAAAGCTTCAAGATCACTCTGATATTTGCAACTAGTACATTCATATCCTACTACAATTTTTTTATCCATCAGATTCTTTACCTTGAATGGCTTTATACTGCTCTCACATATTGGACATTTATTAACTTTTTTTAACCCAGATGATTTTTTGGTCTTAGCTTTGACTTCTATCTCAGGTATGGATAATGCTATTCTTCTTGCTCTCAATGGTGTTATCGTATATTTTTTATCATATTTGATCAATTGTTTTAAAACAAGTCTGGATAGCTCCTGTTGAGAATTTACTTTGAGCCTGCTTGATACTGACCTTTTCAAAATGCTCATGACTTTTTCTTTTGACGGTATTTTCCTTTTCTTCATTATTTAAGTATTTTCGCTTGAACTTAATAATTATGCACATTACAAGAGTAAGAACAAAGGATGGGAAGGGGCATGAAGGCGTTGTTCTAGATATACATAAGACTCTTACAGAAGACAATCCGTACATAAAGCTTGTCGGCGATCAATCTTATAAAATAGACTTATTTGAAATAGAATCTGCAATAACAGAAAATGAGAGAACTGGTCTGAATAAAATCGAGGATATAGATGAACTTCCTACATGGCTTAAATTTTATAGAACTAATAGATTTTTTGAGAAAGTTGATGGAATCTTAAACAAGGAAAAAGAATTTGCTGTAATGTATTATAAAAACCCAGAAAGGAATTTACTTAAAATACTGCTGGATAGAAATTCACAATTTACTTCAGAGTTTACTGTTACTAATTGGAAAGAAATTGAGCTGTTGTATAATGATCTATTTACGAAAGATAGGGTTGTAGGTACTATATCAATAAAAGAAATAATTCACGATGCTGCTCCTGATAATAAGGGTTTAAATAAATTTTTCAAACCAAATAAAAAATCCCTATACAAAGAACCTCCGCTAGGATTGAACGGCGGCAAGGCTAAATTCACCTATCATGATGGCAATAAAGTTGGGCTCGTTATTGAAGATTTATCTTATACAAACAACTTATCAGGAAAATATGAAATGTTATTTACAGACAGCTTAAAATTAGATGGCAAAGATAGAATGTCTACTATTGTTAAATTTTACAAAGTTTAAGTGGTGTTTTATAACATTCTAATACAAAATTCAAATTATGAAAGCCTATGTATTAACTACTTTAATCGGAACTTTCGCTATAGACGATATGAATAGGGTTATCTATTTCGAACCTTTTGAGAAAGATATTGAAAAAGTAGCTGAAAAACTTAAAGAAGCAGAATCTAAACTAACAGATGTAGAAACAAGATTTTATCATGAATTAAAAGACAAAGGGTATAGACATATTGTATTTAATAGAAAAAAGGAAGGCGTAGAAGAAATAGAAACTGATAGTGCAGTTGAAAAATATGTAAGAAATAATTTATTCGACCTTGCTTTGAAAAATAATTTTATAAAAGATAGGATGGAATTTAACCGTTTCCTAACTAAAATCAATGTTGAATTGACTAAAAGCAAAATCAAGAGATCCGTAAAGAAAGACTCTATAGTAGTACAGGTAAATGGTGCTATAGAAGAACTTCACAAATCTATCAATATTTTTACTGAAAGATTATATGAATGGTATGGATTGCATTTTCCTGAGATGGAAAGAAATGTAAGCAGTCATGAGAAGTTTATAAAACTCGTAGAAAAATTCGGCAAAAGAACAGAAATTGATGAAAACAATTTAAAAAAAATAGCATCAAGCAGCATGGGTATAGAACTGTCAGATTCAGATATAGCAACTGTTCAATTATTTGCTTCTGAAATACATAAAATGTACGATTTACGTGAAAATTTAGAGAAATATTTAGAAAAACTATCAAAAGAAGTAGCGCCAAACTTTACTGAAGTAGCTGGGCCAAAAATAGCTGCAAAATTAATTGCTAAAGCCGGAGGGCTAGAAAGATTAGCAAAGATGACATCTAATACCATTCAATTATTGGGTAGCGAAAAAGCACTGTTTCGCTTTCTGCATTCTAAAGGAAAAAGCAAGTCGCCGAAGTACGGAATTATATTTTCCCATCCATTAATACAAGATGCTCCTGAAGATAAAAGAGGTAAATTGGCTCGTGTTCTATCCTCCAAGCTGTCAATGGCTGTGAAAATTGATTACTTTTCTAGGGAAGATAAGATAGAAGAACTTAAAAAGGGCTTGGAAGAAAAAGTTAAGGAAGTTCTTAGTAGTTAAAAATATCTAAAATCAATCGAATTATTAAAACTTAAATCTTTAAACAATGAATATTTTTTCATGAAAAATAGGAAAGCTGCAGTAATTAAAGGAGATGGCACTGGGCCAGAACTTATAGATTCTTTTATGAAAATTTTGGAGACAGTAAATCATAACATAGAAGTTATATATTGTGATGCAGGTGAAGAATGGTGGAAGGCTAATGGTGGGAATTCTCTAATACCAGAAAAGACATGGGACACACTCAAAAGTTCTGATGTTTGTTTAAAAGGACCAACAACAACACCGCCTGACTCAGGTTCACCTAGAAGTGTTGCTGTAAGTATAAGGCAAGAGTTTGATTTATACGCAAATATAAGACCTATAAAAACTTTTCCTAGAAAGAAGTCTTTTTGTGATAAAATAATTGGAAATAAAAAACCCGAGCTAGATTTCATATGCGTCAGGGAAGCAACTGAAGGATTATACACTGGTCATGAATTTAATCTTGGAGATAAAGGAGATGTATATATTATTTCGTCGGGTGTAACAAAACATTTAGAATTTCCTACAACTACGGCAATAAATATTAGGAAAATAACGAAAAGTTCCGTGGAAAGAATTGCCAAGTATGCTTTCAATCTAGCCAAACAAAACAATTGGAATAAAGTTTATTCTGTAAGCAAAGGGAATATACTTAAAGAATCCGATGGTTTGTATAATGAAACTGTAAGAGAGGTTTCGAGGTTTTATCCAGAAATAACTTTAGATGAGTATTTTGTGGATAACATTGCTCAGCAACTTGTGAAAAATCCTGAGAGATTTAATAACAGTATACTTTTAAGCACTAATCTATTCATGGATATTATTTCTGAAGAAGCATCTGGTCACATTGGTAATATAGGTTTAATATACTCGGCTAATTTCGGTGATAGCTATGCTATGTTTGAACCTGCTCATGGCAGCGCTCCAAAATATAAGGGATTGGATAAAGTTAATCCAACTGCAACAATACTTTCTGGCGCATGGATGCTTGAATATCTTGGTGAAAAGAAGGCTTCAGATAAAATTTTCAAAGCGGTTAAAGAAATTATAAAGGAAGGCAAGAACGTAACATATGATTTAAAAGGCAAAGCTAGTACAAGTGAGATGACCAAAGCCGTGGTAGAAAATATGAAAACTATTTGAAATTAATATCAACTTAATTATTGTTATTTATGATCTCAAGGGACATTTTGAAAAAGAGGTTCAAATTTTTCATAGTACTATCTTTATTTATTTTGGCATTAGAATTAGGTGGGAGTGTATTTACAAACAGCCTTGCATTGTTAAGTGATGCTGGACATATTCTTGTAGACATATTTGCTCTATCTTTAGCTTACTTTTCAATGCATCTTTCTAAAAGAAGACCTACAAAGAAATTTACATACGGTTATTATAGAGCAGAAATTCTAACAGCAATAATCAATGGTATTGCAATTATTGGCATTACTATCTATATTTTCTATCAAGCTTACATGAGATTTCTAACACCTGAAGCAATAAGAGGACCTGAAATGCTTGTTATAGCTATCATAGGACTAATAGCTAATCTGTACATTATAAAAAGAATGCAAGGCTATGAGAAGGAGAATTTGAACGTGAGGGGAGCATATCTTCATGTTTTAAGTGACATGCTGTCTTCTATCGGTGTTGTTATCGCCGGTATTCTAATCATTGTTACTGGCAGTTACATATTTGATCCTATTATTAGTGTGATGATTGGCATCTTCATCCTGCTAAGTTCATTCAGGCTGATAAAAGAATCTACCCACATACTGATGGAGGGCGTGCCTAAACATGTAAACATTAAAAGACTTTCCAGGGATATGAAAAAGATAAAAGGTGTAGACCAAATACATGACTTGCATGTTTGGAGCATATCATCGGATGTCTATGCTTTGAGTGCGCATGTCCTGATAAATGCAAAGAATATAAAATCGATGAACAATATAGTTTCTACTATAAACAAGATGCTGGGAGAAAAATACGACATAACACATACTGTAATACAATCTGAATGTGAGAATTGTGTGGATATTGGTAGGAAGCATTGACGAAGTGTATTTAAAGTTTACTACTAAAATAAATTAAGGTGTGGATATGGACTCAACAAAATACATAGAACAAACAGTAATAGTGAAATTACCTAAAAAAGTTAATGGTAAAGAATTAGTAGAAATAATTGGTAAAGTAGCTAAAAGTATTGATGAAGTAGGTGGCTATGACGTACATATAAACGATGATATGCAGTATGTTTCTGGATCTGTACACAAAGAAATAGCTTCTAGAACTGTTACATTAATGAAACATGTTGAAGTTGATGAGAGAAGTTTGCTTGATAAAATGCTTCGTAAAAAGTCTAAGATTGTGAATAAATCTGTTTTTGGTTCACCGACAATAGAAGTTAAAGTAAATGCTGAAAAAGCGTATGAAAACTTAAAAGTTAAATTATATGAAAAAAGCTATGAGGAGTATTACCGTACTATTTTAAAAACAGATTCACCAGAACATGAATCAGATAGAGAAATGTTCTTGAAACAACTTTCTAATCATATTCAATAAAAAAAACTGGCTTGGATTAAAATGGGGGAAATAAATTTTAAAAATATGGGTTTAGTAGACTTGTTTAAAAAATATGCTTTTACTTTAAAAGATATTCAAGAAATTGAAAACGAAATGAAAAATTTATATGAAAAAGAAGCTGGTGTTCTTACGGAAATGGGTGGTGGTCAAGGCGTTGTTATAGGAGGTTCATATTACTCTCACGTTAAACCTTTAGAGGATGCTAAGAAGTATAAAGAACATATTATAGAATCTATTATCAATGAATTAAGCGACAGAGAAAGAATGTATTCACAAAAATAATTGATCTAAATACATTGTTTAAATTTATATTTTCAATAAGTATTCTTATTTTTAAATGTGATATTTATGAAAGTCAAGAAAACTAATTTTGATGGAATTTTTAAAATTGATGGTAATTTAGCTACAATCAATCTTGTTCCTGGTTTCAAAAGCTCCAATGAATATTTAATAAAGATTGCTGGCGTTGAATATAGGATTTGGGATTTTTGGACATCTAAACCTTCTGCAGCAATGAAAAAAGGTTTGAAAATATTTCCATTAGAAAAAGGGATGAAAGTCTTGTATTTGGGTTTTGCTGAAGGTAAGACTGCATCATTTTTTAGTGATATTGTTGGGAAAGACGGTTTAATTTTTGGGAATGAAATTTCAGAAAGAAGTTTACGTGAATCTATGACTATGTGTGAAACTAGAGGTAATATAGTACCTATTCTTGGTGATGCGAGAAGACCAGAGACGTATGAAAATAATGTTACTGAGAAAATTGATTTAGTTTATGAAGATGTTTCTAGCGATGATCAAATACCTATACTTATAAGGAATGCTGAAAAGTTTCTAAAGCCCGATGGACATGCGACGATAGCGATAAAGTCACAATCAATTGACGTCATTAAAAAACCGCAACAGGTTTATGACGAATGCCTTACTGAGCTATCAGAACATTTTAAAATTTTGGAAAAGGTGGAACTGGATCCGTATGAGAAGCATCATCTATTCGTTGTCATGAAATTCAAATAAAGACCTAACGATAGCCTTAAATAATTAACTACTAATAATTAAAGTGATATCTATGGTAAAAAATATTAAGAAAATGGAGTCTCATTTTAATGTCGATGACATGGATTTGTCAACCAAGCCTGGTGAAGACTTTTTTCAATATGCTAATGGTGGTTGGTTAAAAAACAATCCTGTTCCTGCTAAATATGGAATATATGATACTTTTGAAGTTTTAGCAGAAAAAAATGATAAATTATTGAAAGAATTATTTGAAGATGCTATTAGAAATTCCAAAGCGCAAAAAGGGAGCAACAATCAGAAAATAAGTGATTTTTATTCTTCAGGAATGAACACTAAAAAAATTAAGAAGGATGATATAAGTCCGTTAAATAATTGGCTTGAAAGAATAGAAAACATTAAAGACATTATAGATGTTCAAAGTGAAGTGGCTTATTTACATACATATCGTATTGGCCCTCTATTTAAAATAGGCGATGAACCGGATAGGAAAAACAGTGAAATGACAATTGCTTATTTGTATCAAGGCGGAATAGGTATGACTGATAGGGATTATTATGTCAAAGGTGACAAGCGATCAAAAGAGCTTCGTAAAGAATATGTAAAATATGTTTCTAAAATGTTTAAACTGTTAGGTGAAAATTCAAAAAGAGCTACAAATATTTCTAAATCAATTATGAAAATCGAGGAGAGATTAGCTAAAGCTTCTATGACTCTTCTTGAAC
>CAZPID010000022.1:0-7263 GCA_964586885.1 uncultured archaeon
GTCTGATATTTCCTCGGTACAATAGTAGAGTTAAGTTCCATAAACTATAGATTGATGTTAAATTATTATTAACTCAAAATTTCCATAGTAAGAGTAGATGCCACGCCCCTTTGATTTCTTAAATGAATCATTTTTCCCTGTAAATCACTGGTGTTAGTGGATCCGATATCGACAAAAATATCAAAATTACCAGTTATAGGATGAACAGCATACAGCCCAGACATTTTTTTTATGTATTCCAATATCTTATTAAATGGAGCCTTAGGGCTTAGTTTTATCATTACTATAGATCTCACAGGATATAGTTCTTCGCTGGCTTCTATAGTGAATCTTCTTATGATCTTATTTTTAACTAATGATTTGACTCTTTTTCTAACTGCGCCTTCTGACAAGTTCATTTTAGTAGCTACATCAGTAAAGCTTTTTCTAGCATCATCCTTCAGTATTGCCAATATCCTTTTGTCCTTTTCATCAAGTACGAAATCCATACTAAAAACATGTTTAATAGTAAAGTATTTAAGGTTTTGTACGATAATCGTATCATTCACTACGAAGTAAAACTATTTATATTAATTAAAATAAAATAAAAGTTGTAAACCATGACTAAGAATGAAGAAGTTTTGTACTTAGGGGACGACACTGTAAGAATAGACGAAGAAAAATTCAAAAGAGAAAATATTTCAATGGAAAATTTTCTTAGCAAGTTTGATCAAACACCGTCTTTAGGATTCAATTCTTTTCAAAGACTTACTGCAGCTTTGAGAATGTTTGGTACGTCAAAGGCAAATAAACCTTGGAAGAGAGACAGATGGAACTGGTTAGATTATAGAGTAGAAATGGGACAAGAAAAAGCTGGTATGGGTCCAATTTATGGATTGGAAAATGAAGCAGACTACTTTATGAACTATATAAAAGAAGCAAGTTTTGATCCTGATATGCGTGGAAGATTTTTAATGTTGTTGGGTCCTGTTAGCTCTGCTAAAACAAGCATGGTAGATGTGGCCACAGATACACTTGACGCCTTTGGAACATTCCCAGAAGGAGCAGTTTATACAGTTAAATTTAATCTTAAAGATGTGAGTGAACATTTTGGTGGTTTAGAAGAAGTTTTATGTCCAGCTCATGAAAACCCTCTTAATTTTGTAGAAAAAGAAACCTTAGAAAAAGCATTGAATAAAGTTAATAAAAATGTGCCTAACTGGCAGACTGTACGTCCAAGTATGACAAAATGCCCAAGCTGTGATCACATAGCAACAAAATTATCTGATATGGGAAAAAATTTCAGAGATTTCATAACTATAACCAACCTTAAGCCTACTGGTGGAAGTGCAGAAGTTAAAGCATATGAATTCAGACCAACCGCTGAAAAAGCTTATGATCCACTTGAAATTTTTGGCGGTGCAACAAACTTCAAAAGAATGGCAGAATTTGGTGGAGAAAGAGAACATCCTATGGTACTTAATTATGGTATAGGTGGTACTATAAATGGACCATCGCCGCAGAGGCATATAACACACTTTTCTGAGATGTACAAGGGTGGAGTAGAATTCTTAAACCAAATGCTAGATGTAGTTCAGAAAAGAACATTGAGCATAAAAGGTAAATGGGAAGTGTACGTTGATTCTGTTTTTATTGGAACTACTAATTTACAGGAATATGGAAAACTACAAGATATTCCAGAAGTTGGAGATTATATAAGAACCAGAGGCTTATCATTACCTATACCATATCTTCTAACAATCGATGATATGTCTACAGCTCTTAACAAAAGAGTTTTTGATAAAGAAAGAAAAAAGGTTCATATACCCCCACATTTTGTAGAAAGATTTTTATCTCCGATGTCAGTTCTAGCAACATTAGAAGAACCTGCTTCTGACTTAAACACAACACTTTTAGAGAAAGCATTAATTTACAATGGGGAAATGCCTCATGGTAAAGAGTTTGACTTTAATGAAAAATTAAAACAATTGGTTAAAGAGGCGCAAGAAAAACCTCCTTTGGATAGAGTTGAAGGAATAAAAGCTGGAATACCATTTAGATGGTTCCAGAATTTACCGCTTGAAATGAATGAAAGTATGCAAAAAGTTTCATCAAAAATACAAAGAGAACTAGGAGATCCTAGATATCCCAATGGCTGTATAGCAATGGTAAATATTAAAAATGTAATAGAAAGTTATATAAACAGATATGACGGTATAAGCAATGAAACTAGAGAAAAAATAAAAGAACAAATTATTCCTCTATGTTTTGAGCCCAAAGAAAAAGATAGTCTTTATGTATCAGCTTTAGTAAGAGACGTTAACAAAGCATTGCTAGGAGATGAAACAATTCTAAAAGTCGCAACTCAATACATGGTACAAGCTTACCATGACGCTAATGATAGAAGAGAATATACAGATGAAAGAAACATTAAACAAGAGATAAATTACAAATTCTTGAAAAAGATAGAAGAAGCTGCAGGCGTGACCAATTCAAGTGAATTTAGAAAAAGTTTGGCTCACAATGTACAATACAGAAAAGAAGAGTACAACAAAGAAGATGGGTATTATGATTATCTTGCAAAGAAATTGATAGAAGAAAATGTAACATTCAGAAGGGCGATAGAAAACTATGCTATAAAAGAATTGCTTCCAAGACAAGTTAATGATGTTTCTACAGCTTACAGTCCAATGAATAAGGAGCTAATTGCTGGGCTCAAAAAACTGGACTATTGTAATGCATGTGCTAATCATGCAGTACAGCTAGCAGTACAAATGAGATCTAGCGAGTAATGAAGGAAAGTGAAAGTGTGTTGATAGAATGGTTAAAACAAAAAAAAGAAAGGATAATGAATCCAAAGATTTAACTAAAACTTTTTCTCCAAAAACAATTTATCAATATCTAGGAATGGATCCTGGACTTGATGATATTGATGATATAGATTTATCAAAGTTGCTTGATAAGACTGAGAGCAGTGCACATAGATTATACAGAATAGCTGTAGCAGGTAGAAAAAAACTAAAAGACAGGGACAGATATCTATACCCGTTTTTCAGAGAGGGAACATTTAGAATAAGAGGGTTACCTGAAGTTATTGAAAATATGGCTGAAAAACTGTATGTAGGTTCTTTAGCTTACAAAAATCGACAGCTGCCAATTATTCTTCTTGTAGGACCTACAGGAAGTGGAAAAACTGAATTAGGAAATATAATGGAAGAAGGAATGATAAAAGATTTGTATAAAAATGAGAGGTATACATATGTTTTCAAAAATATTAATGGAAAAAAGAATGTACCATGTCCATTTACAGAAGACCCGATAAATCTCTTAACTAGCTCTTATCTTTTAATACCGCAAAAAATTAAGGAAAAGTTTTCCCCGCTGTCTCACAGTGAGCTATGTACATTTTGTAGGGATACTTTAGAAGGTATACTTATCGATGCAAAAAGTGGAGAAAAACAAGGGAAAAATCCAGAGAAAGAATCTGATAATAATAAAAATGCTGAGAAAACCAATAGTATAGAAGATCTTACTAAAAATTATTTAGAAATTCTTAATGAAAAAATAAGTGTAGTTAGACTCCAGCCTAAAATAGCTCTTAATGAACTTACAAGTAAAGATTTCCCAAAAAAATTCAAAGCTTCTTTGGAAAATGCTAACAGAGGTATATTCAACATTAATGTAGATGACAGAGACATAGATGAAATAGGAGATAGTAATTACCAACTTTTACTAAGTCTTGCAGATAGAAAAGTACCTTTAGGTGATGGTACTTATTTTACACCTGATTTAGTTTTGTTTTTATATGCAAATGAAAACATACTTGAAAGGTTAAATGAAAAACCAACTTTAAGAGATAGAATGTTACCAATTTATGTTAGAAGGAATTTATCTTATTCTGAAGAGGAAGAAATATTTAAAAAAACAAGTTTACCTTTTAAGCATATCACACCAGGCGGACTTAGCGTCATTGCAAAATATTCGGTAGCCACTAGAATAAAGGATGATGGACTTGATGAAGAAGAGTTAAGAAAAAGGATAGAAATATTTGAAAAGAACGAATTGTTAAAAAGACTTACTGAAGATGAAGAAAAATTTGTTAAAGAAAGATTGCCTTCATATACAGCATCTAAAGATGGTTGGGATTCTGGACTTTCGAGTCGTGCTATTGCAAGGAGATTAGCTTCAGTATCTTATGATATTGGTGAATGTTTAACTTTAGAAAAGATACAGCAATTTTTGAAGAAAACTAATAAAGAGTTTTCTTCTAACGAAGAAAATGAAGAATATTTTTCTTCAAGTGAAAATAATTCCGAAGGCTATAATGAAGTTTCATATGATTTATCCGAAAATCTAATTTCTGACATAGCTTTTAGAGATGTAACATTATCTTATATTGCTCTTTCTATAGATGGAAATATAAAAACTGTAGAAGAAAAGTTTTACTATTTTTATGATCTTACTAAAATGAGTAATATAAAAAATGCAAAAACCATCGATATTCCTGGAAAAGGAAAGGTGTCTATTAAGGAAGAAAAGGAAAATACCGTCAAACTGCTTGGAATTGATCCAAAAAATGTAGAACAGTTAGAAGGTATGATAAGTAATTATTTGGATAAAACAACTGATTTTAAAAGACCAACTTATGGCGATATTTTAACTACTTATCCGGATTTGATAAAAGGAAACGAAAGTATGAAAAAATACATACCATGGGACACTATTAAGCAAAAGTTTGGCCCTGATGATAAGAAAAAAGCATATAAGCTTATAAAAATCATGAAAGATTTAGGCTATGATGAAGATTGTGCTATTTCTGCTTTATATATTGCAGCTGAGAGGTTGAAATAAATGACATTGTCCCTTGATCCGATAGGTGAAGCAAGAAGAAGATATAAGAATAGGTTGAAAAAAGCAAGAGAAAGAAAAGAAAAACTATCCCATCAAGACTTTGTAGTGATAAAAGGTGGTAAAGTTATCAGATATAGAATGCCTATAATTCCAATACCTAACTTAGTATACGGTCCAAGAGAAAATAACGAAGGCGGTTCTGAGGATGGAGATTATCCAATCCCTGGTATGGGGGCTCCTGGCATAGGTTCTGGTCCTGGTATGCCGGGTCAACAGCAAGGGCAGGGTGGACAACCAGGGCAAGGCGGTCAGCCTGGTCAAGGTGGCCAACCAGGTCAGCAACCAGGAGAAGGTGAGGAACCAGGTCCTGGATCTGGTCAGCCAGGTACGCCAGTTTATCCTCCTCCTGGCGAAGGTGATGGTCCTTGGGCTGGTGAAGAAGAATTAGATCCTATATATGGCGATATGAAAGATGATGAACTTATAAGAATTTTGGAATCTGAATTAGAGCTTGAAATGATAAAACCTGGTAAGCAGAAAAAGGTAGAAAAAATCACTTATCCAGCAATAACTTTTAGAGGAAATGACTCCTTGTTAAATTTTAATGACTCTATGATGTCAATGTTTGAAAGACATATGATTGAAAAAAGTGTGTATAAAGAAAGGGAAAAAACTCTTATTAAAAATATTGATCTAAGGAAAAAAGAAAAGGGGAATAAATTGACATATGTTGATAAGTTAACTAAATTGACAAAAGATGAAAGAATAAAAAAGCTAGATGAATTTGGTAAGTATATTTTCGGTTTATCACCAGCTGAAGAAGATTTATTGTTATTAAAAACAGAACCTGAAAAGCTAAAAAATCGTATAGAAGAATTATATTCTGATAAAATAAGTATTCTAGAGAAAGACCTTGAAACTGCAAGGAAAACCCTTAAAAATATGCAATCCAAAACTGGAGAATATATGAAAATAGATTTGCAAAAAGAAGATCTAAAATATTATTTTCCAAAAATTAAATACAAAGAAGACAAAGATGCGATTGTTGTTCATATGCGTGATGTTTCTGGTTCAGTAACTCCTGATGATTTAAAAGCTTCCTATAGATTCAGTAAATTGGTAGATACTTGGTTGGAGAAGTTTTATCCTAAAGTTGAAAAGGTATATATTGCACATAATCATAAAGCATGGGAAGAAACGCCAGAAGGATATAATAAATTGGAAGCTGGTGGTGGGACATCTGCAGCAGCAGCATATGATGTATTATTGGCTATGTTTAATGGAGAGAAATACGAGACAAAGATGAAAGAAATTAGAAAAATAAACACAAAGAATTTTGATATTTACGTTATTCATATAACTGACGGATTTGTTGGACCGCCTGAACAAGAAGTTGAGCCTCTTACAGAAATGATGCCGGATCTAACAAGATTCTGTTACTTGGAAGAAAGCCTTGGCGGTTATGGTGATTGGCAGTCAGATTATAAAGAATATTTAGAAAGACATTTTTCAGATGAGTTTCGGAGCGGAAAGTTAAGAACTTACAGACTGAAAGAACTTAAAGATATGATGGGACCGATGAAAGCATTTTTCGGTAAACGGAGGCGTTAAAAATGAATAGGAAAATTGATCCAAGAATAAGAGTTTATGACCAAAATGTTTTGGATAGGGATTTAACTGAAATTGGACAAAAAATTTCAGACAAATGTGTAAAAGATTATGGCTTATCATATGCTGATGTGGATTTCCATTTAGTAGATTTACATGAGCTTGCATCAATTGTTGCTACACACGGTTGGATAATGTATCCCCAGCATTGGTCGCTAGGTCAAAGCTATTATGTAATTTTGAAACAGCATCAGCTATACAGCGGAGGTATAGCAGAGATTGTTGTTGACAGTGGCAGGGCAGATGATAAAAAAAGAGAACCTGTTAACGCATATATTTATGGTCTAGATGATCCGGTATTAAGAAAACTTGTAATAGCTCACGTATTTGGCCATGCCCATATGTTTGAAAATAACAGAAGAATAAATGAAAACAAGCCTAAATCTACACTTCCAATGATGTATGATCATGCACAGAAAGTTTATGATTTAGAAAGAGAAGTCGGTCAAGAAAAGGTTGAAAAGTTAACAGATTCTTTGTATTCATTATCAACTTTAATAGACTTCTATCCTGATAAAACTGAAAAAGAGAAACTCAAGGAATTAGAAAAATTGAATATCGAAAAACCTGTAATCAAAGAAATAGTAGAATCTTCTGAAGAAAAAAGGAAAAAACTTGTAAGAAGGATAGCAAAAAAAGGGGAAAGATTACCAGTCCCAGAATTTAAAGAATATGATGTGTTGAAGTTTTTAGAGAAAAATGCAAATGTTGCTGATTGGGAGAGAGATCTAATTAAAGTAACTGGCGAAAATTCTAGATTCTTGT
>CAZPID010000023.1:0-7091 GCA_964586885.1 uncultured archaeon
GGAAGTTTAACTCCTCAAGTTGCCGCTTTACCTGAAATTAGGCAAAGTTTTTACATGTATGGTTCCATTCGTAACGGGATATTATTTATCCGTTCCCATTTAAGGGCATTTGATGAGTTTGAGAATATATCCCCCCCACGTTTATTATTAAAGAGAGTATATTTATATAATAGAAAGGCAGTAAATCGTTTCCCTACACTTAATAATTTAGATCTTAGAAATTTAGAAAATAAAAAGTTTATATTCAGTTGTTGGGAGTGGCTATTTTTTACCGAAGAAGCACAACGTTCTTGCATAAAAGTGTACCGGATAGAGGATTTTAAGGAATCTGGTACCGTGATCCGTATGTTCCAGCAAATTACTGGTGTAGACAATGCGCCAGTAGAGACTATAAAATCGATGACTAAAACAATAATCAACCCTCACGTCGAAGGGGGCAGTAGTTATGATCCGCAAAAAATATATTCAAAAGAGTGGGATGATAACCAGCGATTTATCTTTGATACAATTTGCGGGAAGGAAATGAAGAAATGGTACAGATAAATGCCCACTCCTTATTGATATAATTTTTAACATCAAAGATCTGAACAAAGCCAATACGAAAACCATTAATGTTACAAAAACCTATTTACCTCCGCTGGAAGAATATACGGAGCATCTTCAAGGTATTTGGCAAAGGGGGCAGGTAACCAATAACGGGGTTTTGTTAAAGAAACTAGAAGCAAATCTCAAGCATTATCTCAAGGTAAAACATGTTTGGTTAGTAAGTAGTGGAACCATTGCATTACAGATTGCTATAAAGTCTTTAGATTTAAAGAAGGAAATAATCACTACCCCCTTTTCTTATATCGCAACAACCTCAAGCATTGTTTGGGCGGGATGTAAGCCTGTGTTTGTTGATATTAATCCTAAAACATTGAATGTAGACACTGATAAAATTGAACAAGCAATTAATAAAAATACAGAAGCCATTTTAGTCACTCACATTTATGGCAATCCATGTGATATTGAGAAAATCCAGGGGATAGCTGATAAACATAATTTGAAAGTTATTTATGATGCGGCACATGCATTTGGTACAAAGTATAAAGGAAAACACTTAGTTAACTTTGGAGACACTTCCATTTTAAGTTTTCATGCTACTAAATTATTTCACACCATTGAAGGGGGGGCTATTGTAACGAACAATGCTAGAATAGCGAAGAAAATCTGGTACATGCGCAATTTTGGCCATAAAGGACAAGAGGATTTTTGGGGGTTAGGCATAAATGGCAAAAACTCTGAATTTCATGCTGCGATGGGGTTATGTGTTTTACCAAAAGTTAACCAATTAATTAAATATAGAAGAGATGCAAGTGAATTATATGACACAATATTATTCGCTAGAAATCTGAATATTAGAAAACCCGAAATCGGGCCCAATACCTTTTATAATTATTCTTATTACCCAATCATTTTGCCGTCTGAAAAAGTTTTAATGAAAATAAAAAGCGAGCTAGGTAAACAGAATATATTTCCTCGAAGATATTTTTATCCTTCTTTAGATACACTACATTATGTGAAGAGTAAGCCAATGAAAATTGCCCGCGATATTTCAAGACGAATTTTATGTCTACCATTATCATTTGATTTAACCAGAGGTAATGTTAGAAATATTTCGCAAATAATAATAACAAATCTAAAATAATAACAAATATGGCACACAATAATAAAGAAGTTTTAGAATACTGGAATCAGGAAGATGTAGAATCAATGTATGATAAACATTTACTTAACTTAGAAATAAATTTAATTAAGGGAGAATTAGTATCAAACTCTACCATACTAGATGCGGGGTGTGGAGAAGGAGAGGGGACCCTTGCATATTCTCAAATTCCCGGTTCTTCTATTCATGCTGTTGACTTTTCTGTGGTGCGATTAAAAAAAGCTAAAAAGAGATTAAAGAATTGTAAAAATGTAGAATTAAAAATGGTCAACTTCTTGAGTGAATACAAACTGGCTAATGACTATGATTTTATAATCTCTCAAAGATTTCTTATTAATTTAATGGAGTTGAAGTTGCAAAAAAAAGTACTTAAAGACTTCAAAAAATTACTAAGACCAGGTGGCAGGCTTATAATGCTCGAAGGTAGCGTTGAAGGAACAAGTTCATTAAATCATTTGAGGAAATTATTTAACTTAGAACCAATTCCTATTAAATGGCATAATCTTTTCTTTAAAGATATTTTATTGGAAGACTATATGCAATCTATTGGTTTCAGGCTAATAAAAAAATCTGGATTAGGAACTTATTTCTTCTTAACCAGATGTATAAGACCGCATTTTGATAAAAAATTAGATTGGGATGCTGAGTTTAATAGAATTTCTTCAAGTGTAAAATTGAATAATTTGTTTGATTTGGGAAAGGAGTTCGCTAGGTTGAGATTATGGGTATTTGAGAAGGTCTAAACATTCAAGAGTCATTTATAACTATAAAAGAAATATCAAAAGATCTACTATAAGATATAAAATTAGAGTATAAGTGCAAAATGTTCGTACCTAAGACAATTTTACACTGAACAATATCGATGAATAAATTACTCAGTATTTGTATTCTATCTTATAATAGACCCCAGCTATTGAGGAGATTATTAGAATCTGTTATATCCCAGGCTAAGAAATTTGCTGTGCCTATTTATATAAGTGATGACTCAGTAAATAATCATGCTAGAAAAGTAGTAGATACATTTAATTATAAATTTATCTTTTATGTTAAGAATAATAATAAGGGTCCATCTGAAAATTCTCTGAACGTTATTAAACTAAGTAAGTCAAGATTCTCTTGGCCATTGGGGGATGATGATGTTATTCTGCCAAACAGCATAGATAGTCTGCTAGGTGTAATTAAATCAAGGCCAAGCCCAGAGCTCATTTTAGTAAATGCCTTGCTCGAGGGAGATTTGTCCAAGTATTATTCGTTAGATAATGATTTGTATTACAGAGATTGTGTTAGTTTTTTTTTCGATTTTCATAACAGGACGCATCTTAGCTCATTCATAATAAATACAAAGATGTTTAACAATAGTAATCCAGATAAATACGTTGGAACCTTCCACTTATTTCAAGGAGGCTTTTGGGAATATTTAGCGGAATTTTATAATAAAAATAAACAGAATAAAATTATTGTAATAAGTACTCCAATGGTTTTAATTGGGATGAGGTCTAAAAATTGGCAATCCCATCTTGCATATATTAGATACTATGATAGGTTTTTGTGGCTTGACCTTCTTCCTAAAATTTATGGAAAACACGTCTCTTTTATTCGAAGAAATCTTTTACAAGAAAGACAAGGTTTCAAGGAACTACTGGATCACAGGATGTCAGGCAGATTAAATGCTTCTGAGATAGATAAGTTGTTTTATTATTTTCCCCGGTGGACTCGGTTAAAAGCTAAGTTAATAGCGAAGACTCCCCTGTGTATCATTAAGATAAGTTATAAATTTTTTACCAACCTTAAGCATGTATTCATTAGCGCTGTCAAAACAAGTAAAATGATATCATCAACAGTAAGTAAAAAATTTAAGCACTATAAGGTAGCCATCGGTCGTTAATGATGAGAATGAGGGGTTACCCAAGGAAGATTTAAAAGAGAAAGTATTTTCTTTAAGTCATGAGTACAAAACCATTAGTTTCAATCATAACCCCTTGTTACAACAGCGCGAGATTCATTACTGAGTGCGTTGAGAGTGTTTTGACGCAGGATTATCCATATGTCGAGCACATTATTCAAGACGGCGATTCTAATGATGGGACAAAAGAAATTTTAGAAAGATATTCTGCAAAATATCCAGAAAAAATTAAGGTGGTTTCTGAGCCGGATAAGGGCCAATCTGATGGATTACATAAGGCCTTGCAGCGCTCGAAGGGAGATGCTATTTTAGTTTTAAATGCAGATGATGCCCTGATGCCTTATGCCTGTTCGTGGGCAGTGGAGAACATGGAAAAATATCCGGAGGTAGGGGTGATCTATGGAGATGTGTATTTGATGGATAAACAAAGCGATATCCTTGAAATTTATCCTGCCCCCCGACCTTATGATTTTAAAAAACTCCTATGTGTGGAGTCGGTAATTCCGGCCCAGGCTGCCTTTATTCGAAGATCTCATTTTGAAAAAGTAGGGTTCTATGCTGATTCTACATTAGATACCTGCCCAGATTATGAAATGCTTGTGAGAATTGGTTTAAAATTCCCAATGAAGCACGTTTTTGGGGTGGTAACCAAATATCGGAAATATTTCCGCGTCCTGGATAGTAAAAAAGCCAGAAAGGCTGATCGATTTTTTAAAGCCAAAAAATTAATAATGGACCGAGTTTTTGATTCTCAAGATACCTCTTCCTCCATACGTAAATTGCGTCGAGAAGCCTATGTCGGCTTAGATATTTGGGCTGCAGGATGTGCAGCGGGAATGGGGGAATATACATCCGCATATAAGTTTTTTTTTCGAGGAATAAGTAGGTACATTTTATTGGGTAAGTTTAAAAAAATAACATGGATCTTATTCTCATTAATAGATAGATTGGCAAAAGAGAAATATTTTTTGAGAGAAAAATATCAAAAATAAAATTATGTTTTCTCATACTCTAATCCGAAACGTAAAGGACTATTGGGACCAGCGTCCATGTAATATTCGCCATTCGCCAAGCAAAATTGGTACCAGGCAATATTTTGATGAGGTGGAAGAACGGAAATATTTTGTGGAGCCACATATCCCGCGTTTTGCCGATTTTAAAAAATGGCGAGGGAAAAAAGTTTTGGAAATTGGCTGCGGTATTGGTACCGATACTATCAATTTTGCAAGAAACGGCGCTCAAGTCACTGCCGTGGAGCTCTCTGAAACATCTTTAGATTTAGCAAGAGAGAGAGCAAAGATTTATGGTTTAGAAGATAAAATTTCATTTTATTGTGCCGACGCCGAAGAGTTATCAAAATATGTTCCTACTGAACCGTATGACTTAATTTATGCTTTTGGAGTCATTCATCATACTCCTCAACCCGAGAAGGCTATAGAGCAAATGAGATATTATGTTCATTCTGAGAGCGTCGTTAAATTAATGGTCTATCATCGTTATTCCTGGAAAGTTTTCTGGACACTCATCACCCATGGCAAGGGCGCGTTCTGGAAAATAGACGAATTGATAGCCAGGCATTCAGAAGCCCAAACCGGATGTCCCATTACTTATACCTATTCGCGAAAAGATATTCAGCGTTTGTTAGAAGGATTTAAAGTAACTGACACCTCAATAGAACATATTTTTCCATACAGAATTTCTGACTACATTCAACATCGCTACAATAAAGTTTGGTATTTCCGCTATCTACCCCAATTTTTATTCCGTTATCTTGAACGCCACTTTGGTTGGCATATGTGTGTAACCGCGAAACCCAAAGTTTTATAAAGTAACGGGGAAGTAAAATTTAGTTAATAAAAACTATGCAAAAACCACGCATCTCAATCATAGGCTTGGGTAAATTAGGGGCTCCCATGGTAGCGAGTTTTGCGAGTCGCGGCTTTAACGTTATTGGTGTTGATGTCAACCCAGATACTGTGGGCCTGGTTAACCAAGGCAAGCCACCTGTATTTGAACCAAAGCTAGATGAATACCTCAATGCGAATCGAGAGAGGATTTCGGCCACCGAAAATTTTCAGGATGCGATTAGTAGGTCAGATATCACATTTATCATTGTTCCTACTCCCAGCAATAAGGATGGAGGTTTTTCAACCAAGTACGTTCTCGGGGTGGGTGAAAAGATTGGTAAAGCTCTACGTGAGAAACCCGATTTTCACCTGGTGGTTCTTACCAGTACCGTATTGCCGGAAGCTACCCGGGGGGAACTTCTACCCGCGCTTGAGAAGTATTCCGGTAAAAAATGTGGGGTTGGTTTTGGTTTGTGTTACAACCCAGAGTTTATTGCTCTGGGTAGTGTGATTCGTGATATTTTAAACCCCGACTTTATTTTGATCGGGGAGTCGGATTCTCAGAGCGGTGACCTACTCGAAGAGTTTTATCGACAGGTTTGTCAACATAACCCACCGGTTAAGCGAATGAATATTATTAATGCTGAAATCAGCAAAATTGCTCTTAATACCTACGTGACTACAAAAATTTCTTACGCGAATATGTTGGCTGAGCTTTGCGAAAAAGTTGCTGGAGGAGACATTGATACCATAACCCAGGCCTTGGGCTGTGACCGTCGAATTGGACACAAATTTTTAAAAGGAGCTGTGGGATATGGAGGGCCATGCTTTCCTCGAGACAACAGGGCACTCGCGCATACTGCTCGTAAATTTGGCATTTCTTTTCCAATTGCCGAGGCTACAGATATGGTTAACAAACGTCAGACGAAGCGACTGCGAGACTTAATTCTTTCTAAACTTCCTAAAGATGGGAAGGTAGGGATTTTAGGCTTGGCCTATAAGCCAGACACTGATGTTTTCGAAGAGTCGCAGGGATTAGAGCTTGCCAAGGTCTTAATAGGAAAAGGAATTCCGGTAATAGTTTATGATCCAGCAGGAATAGAGAATGCAAAGAATGTCTTAAGAACCAGAGTAAGTTATGCTAATTCTTTGAAGGTATGTATAAAAAATGCCGATCTACTTATAATTACTACTCCCTGGGAAGAGTTCAAGAAAATTCAACCCCCTGATTTAATGAGAAAAAAAGATACGCATAAGCTAATAGTAATAGATTGTTGGCGGATTTTAGACAAAAATAGATTTGAGAATATCATAGACTATATAGCCATAGGAATAAATAGAACACCATGAAAGAACCACTGGTTTCCATTATCACCATAACCTTAAATAATAAAGATACTGTTGAGGAAACTATTCGGAGTGTTTTAGATCAAGATTATAAGAATATAGAGTACATTGTTATTGATGGTGCTTCTAGTGATGGTACGATAGAAGTCATTAACAAATATAAGGATAGGATTTCGAAATTTATTTCAGAAAAAGACAGAGGGGTTTATGACGCAATGAATAAAGGGATAATGTTGGCTTCCGGAGACGTAGTCGGTCTTTTAAATGCAGATGATTTTTATGTTTCGAA
>CAZPID010000024.1:0-6908 GCA_964586885.1 uncultured archaeon
TATATCTGGCACTACGTTCGGCGGTTCGAACTTGATAACAATTAATTCAGTCCCCCTTTTTGTCACATAATCTTCTAAATCCTTTGAACTTAGGGGTTTGACAATTTTTTCAATAAAAAGTTTTCTTGTTGGATCATCTAGAAACATTTTCGCTATTTTCTTCAATTTAAAAAAGTTTTCAGCAGATAATGCAGAGGTAACATTTCTATTTTTGTCAGTAGGATCTATTAGAATTAAAGCTGCTCCTTTGAATTTTACCTTCAAGCTTTTGTAATCTGAGTTTTTATAGAATTTTTCAGTATCAATAATTTCTCCAGGGCGCCAATTTTCTATGTCTTTTATCAAATTAATAAACTTGCCATGATGTATGATTAAAATCTCGCATGCATAGCCTGATAGGCCTTGTGTTTTAGTATCTGCACCATAAATTCCATTTGATTTACAAAACTGTTTTAATAATCTAACATAGTCAGACAGATCACTAGGCAAATGCTTTTCTACATATTTTACATGGAAAGGCGTGCGGTCGACAGCAGATTTTATATGTTTGGTTGACTCCAGTTCATAGCAAGGGACTATATCTACTTCAATGTCTTCCACCTTTCCAGAAACATAAGGATGCTGTGCATATTCTATTACAAAAGATCCTCTCAGTCTTTTCATGACAGTTTTCCCTACTGATAATCCTATATCCTCAAGCTCTTTTTCTATGAAATGTTTTGGAAATAAAATAAACACATCAAATTCTTTTTTATCCGGTAGCCAAGTACCTCTAGTAAAGCTTCCTACCAGCATCGCTTTTGCTCCATATCTTTCAACTTCTTCATTTGCTATCTCCAATGCTTTATCAGAAATTCTTTTTAATTTTTCTTTATCTTTTTTACTGGGTCGTACAAGTCTTAATGCTTTATTTAAAGCTTCTTGGTAATCAGTCATGAAAATAAGTTATGTATGATAAACTAAATTAATTGATACAAATAACGTAATTACTTTTAAATAACTATTCACTACTTAACTATAATGAAAAACTAAAGATTTAAATAGTAGTAAGACATATATAATTATAACTATAAGGTGGTAACATGGTAAATAAAAAAATAATAGAAAGTGAATTGAAGAAAGCCAGAAGCGAATTGTTCATGACAAACAATTTGAAGCAAATGAAATTCATCCAAAGAAAGATAGAATACCTGCAGTCAAAAATGAAGAGGGGGATTTAAATGATAGGTGAAATTCAAAATCCTTTATTCTTAAGACAAGAATTAACTAGAGCTAAAAGAGATATGTTTGTTGCATCTAATGTAAGAGAAATGAAAATGCTTGCCCACAGGGTGACATTCCTAAGTCAGCAATTAAAGTCAGTAAATGGTAAAAAGAAAAAATAAATGCGGATGATTGTTTGCAGAATAAAAAAACCTAGCTTACTTAAACCTTTCACTAAGAAACTTAAAGTTTAAAATCTGTGGTTAATGTATAGTGATAGGTATGAGATTAAGAGATGATAATGAAATTATAGATACAGAATATGGCCAATTTCATGTTGTAGATGTTCTTCATCATTCAGCTGCTTGGAAATATCAAAAAAATAGAATTGATAAATGGACAGACTGGTGCGACTATTTAGTATTAGAAGGCGTGTCTCATAGTAAAGGCTATGGTAAATATTCAATACTCAAATACATCAATAAAGCTTTGAGAAATAACTGGCATGATGTTACTGAAAAAGAAGCTGAGTCTCATAAAAAAAATACTTTGTACTTAGATGTGAATGTGAAATATAATCCACTAGGTGAAGCATATAGTATTTTTGATATAAATCCTCCTATATTTTCAATTGCGCTATTAAATTTACCTATAAACATAGGAAGTATTGCTTCACTTCTAGGTCATCCCATCAATTCAATAAATAACTTTGTTTCATACATAAGTGAAATATCTTTTGGTAACACGCCAAATGAAATACCAATTTTTTTTATTACTGAACTTGGTATATACTCTTATTTTGCATTCGATATCGTATCACATCTTAAGAGATTTAAGTTTATTAATAAATGGGACAGGTCTAGACGATCTTTAGTTATTGACTATAGAAATGCAGTTGCTGCTTCTAAAAGTCTTATGCTTGCTAAAAAGAAAAAAGAGGAGACACATAGAAAACAAAAGTTTACCTTAATTTATGGTGCACTGCATAAAGTAGGTTTGGACGACTATCTAAGTAACATAGAAAATCTAAAAAAATCACTGGAAACTCACAAGAAAAATCCTATGACAAAACTTTATAATTCGGACAAGGTTACCGAAATAAATTATCTTAGTAAAGATTGTATTGGCAGCAACTATATTGAAAAAGAGTATAAGCTAGACCCCAATGACCTTTTAAATCTTTAATCTATAATTAGAACAGTGGTTCAAATGCCAGAATTGGAAATAGTTGGTATTCATGGTGCAGGTGTTTTGAAAGATGATATACCCAACGAATTATATGCAAATAGGCTAGACAAAGGAGTAGAGCTTCTTGAAGAAAATACTACAGATTATATAGCTTTACTTGGCGGACATGCTAACAGTGGATTAAAGTATATACTAAGAAAATACAATGTCAGTGACAGTAAGATTTCAGTAGTAGATAAAGGAAAAGGAACTTTACAAGAGACCAAATACTTTAAAAAACTTGTTTCAAAAAATGGCTATAAAAATGTTGGTGGTGTATCTCAAATATGGCATCTTTATCCCAGAATAGACATACTTTATGAATATTTCTTTCCATCTCCTAAAGGTTATAATTTCAAATTATTTGAAGCAAAAGATAGTTTGGATGAACCATATATAATTAAACTTATTAGACGAGAAAGAACTGCTAAAAAATTAGACAAATTAAGATTGTCTTTGGGAGCAATAGGTACATCAGATGCTGTGCAAGATTTAGTGGAATCTATAAATAAAAGAAAACTGTCAAAATCGCAGTCTTTAAACTTTTAAGCTTTACTTTTATACGGGAAAAATAAATTTATGGGGAAACTAAATACCAAAGACTTTCTATCAATAACTGATATAAGCAAAGAGGAATTAGAAGGTATATTAAATACTGCTAAAGGGTTTAAACAATCTAAAAATATGCCGCAAACTTTAGGCGGGAAGAATGTAGCTTTGATTTTTCAAAAGCCATCCACTAGAACCAGGGTGTCATTTGAAGTAGCGATAAATAAACTTGGTGGAAATTCTATTAGTCTTAACTGGAACGAGCTGCAGCTAGGTAGAGGCGAAACAGTAGAAGATACAGCTAGAGTTTTAGAAAGATATGTTGATTGTATTGTGGCCAGAGTTTTTTCTCATGAAGATTTAGTTAAAATATCTAAAGTATCAAGAATACCAATTGTAAATGCTTTAAGTGATTTAGAACATCCGTGCCAAACGCTTGCCGATTTGCTAACTATAGATGAAAAGATTGGATTTGATAAAGTTGAGAAAATAGCTTATGTTGGTGATGGAAATAACAATGTTTGCCATAGTTTGATGTTAGGATGCAACTTGCTTGGATTGCCTCTTAGTGTAGGATGTCCAAAAGAATATGAACCAAGAAAGGAAATTGTAGGAAAGGTAGACAGCAGTCTGATAAAGATTGTTAATGATCCAGTTGAAGCTGTAAAAGATGCACAGGTAATTTATTCAGATGTATTTGTTTCAATGGGGATGGAAAAAGAGAAAGAAGAAAGATTGAAAACTTTTTCACCTTATCAAGTTAATAAATATCTAGCTAGTCATGCAAAAAGTGATTTCAAATTCTTACATTGCCTTCCAGCTCATAGAAATGAAGAGGTCACAGATGAAATAATAGATTCTAAAAATTCTGTCGTGTTTGATCAGGCTGAGAACAGAATGTGGACACAAGCAGCGCTTTTACATAGAATTATTTGATAAAATAAGGAAATTTTCACGGAAAAAATAATATTACTGAGAAAAACTAAATTATTTTTATAATAGGGTGTTATTTTGCATGTGAATCTTTATAATAAAAGGAAAATGAAAAAAACCAAAAAAATACTTGACTATATAGTTTACACAGGATCTGGACTTGAAATAATAATAGCTGTAATAATATTTTCAACGCATTTCGGACTACAGGATCCTAATTTCTTATTGCTACCAGTAAACTATGCTATAGCTGTAATAGTTGTACTTACAGGAGTTGTAGGCTCTCTATTTTTATGGATTAAACATTATGAAAAAATACTTTTTAATCTAGCAATGATGCGAACTCGTGCCATAAACACATTTGATGTTATCAATAATATCAATACTATGCCATTACCTGAACCAAAAATTAGATACAGCTATCATCATGGTGGCTTTAAAAAATTTGGATCATTCATAACATTAAAAAATATATTTTTGAAACAAATTAACAAAATAAAGTTATCTAGTTATTAGAGTTCCGGCCTTACCTTCCATAGCATCTAAAGCCTTTTCATTTGAAGAAATTATGCACTTCTCACCACCGCTTTCCAAGAATTTTATACACGATTCTATCTTAGGTTTCATACTGCCTTCACCAAATTGACCTTCTTCACTATATTTTCTAGCTTCTTCAACAGACATTTTGTCTACCTTTTTTTCATCTGCTTTCTTAAAATTAACAGATACACTATCTACATCAGTTAAGATTAAAAATGTTTCTGCTTTTACTATTTCTGCTATAATTTCTGCACAAAGATCTTTATCCACAACCGCCTCGACACCAATCATTTCATCCCCCTTTCTAATAACTGGTATACCTCCACCACCTCCTACAACTATAATAAAACCATCATCAACAAGTTTCCTAATAGTATCTTTTTCCACAATTTCTACAGGTTTAGGCGATGCCACAACTCTTCTGTACCCTTTATCTTGAATATAAATCATTTCATCAAAAAATTTTTCTTTGTAAAAAGGACCAATAGGCTTTGTTGGATTTTTGAATGCAGGATCATTATCATTGACAACAGTTTGCGTTACTATTGTAGCTACATTTTTATTAATGTCAATTTTATTCAATTCAGTTTTCAAAGCATTTTGAATTATATAGCCCAGTTGTCCTTCTATCATTGCGTTACAAGCATCCAAAGGCATAGCAGGAATTTCTTCTTTAGTTTTTTCTTGTTGAATTAGTAGATTTCCTATACTAGGACCAGAACCATGTGTTATTATTAATTGATGCCCAATTTTTATTAATTGTGCCAATTGTTTACAGACAATTCTAATATTTTCAACCAATTCTTCATAGCTTCCTTTTTGGCCGTACTTGATTAAAGAATTGCCGCCTAACGCTACTACTATTCTCATAAATTAACTTGATATAATAAAGAAATAAAAAACCTCATCCTTGCATCTTAATTTCCATTTTTATATCCTTAGGAATGTTAACTCTCATTATCTGTCTTAAAGCTCTGTCATCAGCCTGAACTTCTATCAATCTTTTATGTATTCTCATTTCAAACTTATCATAAGTAGCGTTTCCATGCCCTGTTCCATCACCACAAGGAGTCTTCAAAGTAGTGACCCTCAGTTTCTTAGTAGGAAGCGGTATAGGACCTCGATAATCAACACCAAACTTTTTAGCAACATCCCTAATTTCATTGCTTATGCTGTTCAAGTCTTCTATGTTTCTTCCTACTAACCTTATCCTTGCTACCTGCATAGTTAATCACTTTATCAAATATTCTATTTAAATAAATAACTTTAAAAAAGCTTATAATCACCAAAACAAAATAATTTTCAATGGTATATGAATTCAAGTTTCCTGACGTTGGAGAAGGAATAACTGAAGGTGAGTTAGTAGAATGGCTTATAAAGGAAGGGGACAAAGTAGAGGAACATCAAGAGATAGCAAAAATTGAGACTGATAAAGCAGTTGTAGAAGTTCCATCACCAAAAGCAGGCATAGTTCTTAAATTGTATCATAAACCAGGCGATACTGTAAATGTTGGAGATACACTTGTAGTTTTGGGTGAAAAAGGAGAAAAAGTTCCAGAGAAGTCTGATACAAAACAAGAAGAAAAGAAACAACCAGTAGTCAAACCTGCAGGTGCTGTAGGATATTTGGAAGAAGCGCAAGGAGTAGAACAGAAAGTTTGTAGGTTTTGTGGAGCCAAATTTAAAACACAAGATGAAATCAGTAGTCATATTAATGACAAACATCCTGAAAAACCAGAATCAAAGGAACAAGTTTTAGTTTTACCTGCTATAAGAAAACTGGCTAAAGAGTTGAATGTAGATTTAAGTAAAGTTACACCATCGAAAGGCAATAGGATTACAGAAGAGGATGTTAGAAATGCTAAGCAAGCTGGAGCAAAACCAAATAAACCTAAAGTTACTAAGAAGTATGATATTTATGGCTATATTGATCACATTCCTTTGAAAGGTATAAGAAAAGCTGTCGCCAAAAAAATGGTGGAATCTAAGGAACATATACCTCATGTAACTCACATGGATGAAGCAGATGTAACAGCTTTGTGGAAATTTAGAAAAGAACAGAAAGCTATAGCAGAGGAGAAGGGCGTCAAGCTTACTTTCTTACCTTACATAATCAAAGCAATCATTGCAGGCTTCAGGGAATATCCTTATTTGAATTCTAGCTTGGATGAAGAGAACCATGAGATAATCATAAAGAAATACTATAATATAGGAATTGCTACAGACACCGGAGACGGACTGATGGTTCCTGTTGTGAAAGGTGCTGATATGAAGGATATCTTCCAGATAGCAAAAGACATTCAAGATCTTTCTGACAAGGCTAAAGACAGGATAATAAATCTTGCTGATTTGAGGGGCGGAACATTTACAATAACTAACATAGGAAGCATCGGCGGGCTGTTTGCAACACCAGTAATAAACTATCCTGAATGCTCGATACTTGCTTTGGGAAGAAT
>CAZPID010000025.1:0-6875 GCA_964586885.1 uncultured archaeon
TTGTGCTTGTGCATCTCCTGGCCATCTCCGCCTTCGAAATGCACCCGACTATCTATTATCATATACTTTTGCTGTACAAAGTCATATTGTTTGCCATTAAGGTATAAATTAAACTGAGCATGATAATGGCCTGGCGACAATGGCTGGCTGATAAAAGGCGACTTGTAGTTGAAAATAGCTGAAGATTTCTCAGAAGATTCGACACTAGAAGTTGGCGCCGGTTTTACAGCCTCTATTTTAGCCAAGTTACTTTCAATCAATTGTTGGAATACGGAAAAAGGCTGTGCCCCAGTTATTAATCTTCCATTAACTGTAAAAGTTGGGGTACCTCTTACACCTTTACTTTGACCTTCTTCAATATCAGATATTACTTTCGAAGCCATCCTTCCGCTATCTAAACAAGCATTAAATGCTTCTGTATCCAAATTCAAATCTTTAGCATACCTCTTCAAATCATTTACAAATAATCTTTCTTGTTTTTGATAGAGTATATCATGATATTCCCAGAATTTATCTTGTTCTGCTGCACATTCACTCGCTTCGGATGCTTTGAAGGCTTGTGGATGAATAGAAGGTACAGGAAAATGCTTCCATACAAATTTTACCTTGCCGGGATTTATATAAGTTTCTTCAAGTTGTGGTTCTGTTGTAAAAAAGAATCTTCTGCAAAATGGACATTGAAAATCCGCATATTCTTCAATAATAACAGGTGCATCTTCAGATCCTTTGAAATTAACACCAACAGAATCATCACGTGTATCAGAACTTACTACAGCACCAGTTAATAAACTTCCAGTATTCACCTGTGAATCATCTGAGCTTCCAATAAAATAATAAGCAATAAAACCGAAACCTACTAAAACAAGAGGTATCAGAATCATAAGACGTGTTTTTGAATTGAGAGTAAATTTAATACTAAAGCTGCCAGGCTTTTTAACTGGCTCCTGTATTTGTATAGGCTTTATTTCTACTTGTTGACTATGCCTGTCTCTTTGATGTTGATTTAAAGAAATTTCAGAGCCAAAATTTTTACCGCATTTTTTACAGCCGAATTCTTTATCTGACATAAATCTCCCAGTATTATAGTAATAGGATAGAAAACAATAAAAACTAGAATTTTATACTAATCTTTTCGCTTTTTTACCTTTTTTGATTCCTTTTCAGTCTTACAACAGCATGTACACATATATAGTCACCTCAAGAATAGTTTAGTAAAACAGAATAAATAGCCAATCTTTAACAGTTAAAGTTTTATTTAAATCATGTTTAGTGTAGAGTTAACAATGCATTCTTTAATGATACCGATTTAACCAATTATTTTGTAAACTTTATACCCATCTCTTGCCTTTCCTTCTATCTTTAAGCCAATAGATTGTCCTGCAACAGCTTTATCTACATCTTTATGTTCTAATTGCATAGATTCTACTTTCTGTTTTGTTTTAGAATCCCCACCTTCTATTAATACCTCGTCTCCTACCTTCAATTCATCTTTTAAGTCAACTATTGCTACACCAATCTTTCCATAGTAATGTACTACTTTTCCTATTTCTTTCTTTTTTTCTTCCTCTGCCATAATTATTGATTATCTAACTTAAAGTAAATATTTATGTTAAGTTTTATTCTTTTATAGCACAATTTTATTTTCATGCCCTTGTAGCTTAGTGGTTAGAGCATCCGGCTGTTAACCGGCAGGTCGAGCGTTCAAATCGCTCCGAGGGCGCTTAATTAAAATCAAGTAAACAGTTATTTTATGAAGAATGTAAAAGTAAAACTTTTTATAATTTTATTTATAGCCGTAATCACTTTTTTAATTTATTATCAAGCTACTTTAATTGCCGGATCACAGTACCCAATACCATCATATATAGCATACCCTGCTTTGTCAATTTTATTATTGATGATTATTTTAGTTGCTGGAGCTGATAAGCTAGCATATTTAAAGAAAAAAATTGGTTGCATAAAGCCTATAGATTATATAATTTTCAAGCCAATTACTTTACTAATAATTGTTTTAGCTGCTCAGGCATTTGATTTATCCACAACATTTTATGGAATCGTTTCAGGGAAAGCAGTCGAATCAAATCCACATGTTGATACACTAATAAAAACTGGTAACATTCCTATTTGGATAGGAGAACAATTATCTCACATATTTCTAGTTGGTTTAATTTCGATATTTTTTAATTCAACAAGAATACGTATTGCAACAACTACATATTTGCTTGTAGTATTTTCTATTGGGCTTATTGCAGGAATTTCCAATTCTTTAATTATTCTTAACAGCTATTGAAAATTTATTTTAATCTTATAACATGTCTACCCTTTCTTCTATAATCTTTCTTATATTTTCTCTTATACTTTTTCTTTGGCGGTATATATTCGTAGTCTTCTATACTCATACAAATAATTTACTAATATAAACTTTATAATTTAACTAATGGTTTATATGTCGGAGTCTGTTGTTTGGAGTGAAAAATATCGTCCTAAGAAATTAAATGAAGTTATAAATCAAAAGCATGCGATAGAAAGAATAAAGGCCTTTGTTAAAGGTAAAAATATACCAAATATTATTTTTGCCGGGCCACCAGGAAGCGGCAAGACTACTACAGCCCTTGCTATAGCACAGGAGTTTTATGGCAGTTCTTGGAGGCAGAATGTTTTGGAAACTAATGCAAGCGATGAAAGAAAGCTAGAAACAATAAGAGGCAAAGTAAAAGAATACGCAAGAACAAAAGCTATGGGGGATGTGCCATTCAAGCTGATAATTCTAGACGAAGCGGATAATTTAACTGTAGATGCACAACAAGCTCTACGTAGGATGATGGAGACCTATACCAATACTGTAAGATTCATCTTAATTATGAATTATTCTTCTAAAGTAATTGAGCCAATACAGTCAAGATGTTCTGTATTTAGATTCAGGGTGCTGGATAAAGTCGACATTAAAAAATACATTAAAAAGATTGTTGATGGTGAAAAATTAAAAGTTACAGATAGTGCAATAGATGCAATTATAGAAATTGCTGAAGGCGATTTGAGGAGAGTTACAAACTCATTACAGACCGCTGCTTCGGTTGATGGAAAGATTACAGAAGATACTGTTTACGAGATAGCAAGTAAAGCAAAACCTACAGATGTAAAAGATATGTTGTTGTTGGCTTTGGATGGCAAGTTTAAAAATGCAAGGGAAAAACTATTTGATTTGCTTTTGAAACAAGGATTATCAGGAGGCGATATAGTGTCTGAAATTCATCGGCAAATTTATACACTTGATGGTTTAAGTGAAAAGGATAAAGTACGTATTATAGAAAAATGCGGTGAATGTGATTTTAGAATAACTGAGGGAGCTAATGAACTTATACAAATAGAATCATTACTTGCTCAACTTCTTTTATTTACCAAAAAATAAATATTTTTAAACCTTTTCTAATTTTTCTATGTTAAGCAAATCTAAAATACTTCCTAACACAATTTTAACAGATTCAACCAAACTTAATCTGAAATTTTTTATCTTTTCGTTTTCAGCATTCAAAACAGGACAAAAATGATAGAAAGTGTTGAATCTTGTTGCCAAATCAAATACATAATTACAAAGAATGTCAGGTCTTAATTCCTTTACAGACTGCTTGATTACATATTCAAATGAAACTAGCTCTTTCAGCAATTTTTCTTCATGTTCATCCAATTTTTTAATAGAATATTTTTTATCCCCCAAATCAGCCTTTTTTAATATACTGCAACATCTAGCATACGCATATTGTAAATATGGTCCCGAATTACCTTCCATACTCAGAACATCTTCCCATTTAAAAAGAACCTGTCTTTTAGCTTCAACTTTAAGTATAGAATAAGTTACTGCTCCTAGCCCAATAGATTTAGCAACTTCATTGTCATTTACTTTAAACTTTTCTTTCACTTTTTCAACTGCTTCATCTATCAAATCATCTAACAATACAACTCTACCCAACCTCGAACTCATCTTACCTTCAGGCAAAGAAACATACCCATAGGATAAATGACGGCTATTCTCAACAAATTTCTTGTGGCCAAGCAATTCTAAAATTTTAAATTCTTGTTTAAAATGCAAACTTTGATCCTCAGCTACTACGTAAATGTTTAATGAAGGTTTGTATTTTTCGATCTTGTAGATGCTCGCTGCAACATCTCTAATCAAATAAAGTGTTGTTCCATCACGTCTCATTATAATGGTATTTGGTAAGCCATGCGGTTCTAAATCAATAACAACTGCTTCGTCAGATGTTTTAAATGTAAGATTGTTCTTAAGCAAACTAGATACGTATAGTTTAGATTTTTCTACAAAATCACTTTCCCAGATATAGTCATCAAACTTTATACCCAATGTATCATATGTTTTTTCAAATCCTTTAAGACACCATTCTATAACATGTTTCAACTTAGGAAATACCTTTTCACCTTTCGTTTCAGATTTTTTCAGTATATCAAATACTTCATTTTCATAGTCAGGTTTAGCCTTAAACTCTTTATCAGCTTTAACATACATATCCAGCAACCAATGATCTTCCTTTTTATCAGGCTTAGAATCACTAGCAAACTTTAGATAGTACCATAGTAAGACAGCAACTTGCTTGCCTAGATTATTAATGAATAAAACCCTCTTGACATCATAACCAGAAAATTCTAACATCCTACATAAAGCTTCACCTATAAGCGTGCTTCTGGCACTGCCAACGTGTATAGGATGTATAGGATTCGGAGAAGAGTAGTCTACTACAGCAACTTTATTTTTACCTAAGTTTATTTTACCATAATCATTAGATTTCGTCAAAATTTCTCTAAGTAATTTTTCACCTACTTTTTTCCAGTCGAAGAAAAAGTTCACATAGCCGGATACAGTCTCAACCTCTTTAATCATTGGAGATTTACTTACCTTTATTTTATCTTTTAGTTCGGACGCTATTTCATTAGGAGGCATTTTCTTAGTTTTACTTAATTGAAAACATGGAAAAGAAATATCACCAAAACCATCTTGCGGAGGCATTTCTAATTTATCTTCAGTCACATCAATCCCTGAAGATTTCAATAATTTCATAACTTCTGATTTCAACATAATTTACTTTTGGATAAAATCAAGCTTAAAACTCTTTCCATATAAATAATAATTAGATAGCTATGTCATTCCATGAAATAATTAACGGTATCTTACTTGTGCCATTTTTTAGCAACTTGCTACCAGGTTTAGCATCAATAGTCTATCCTATAATAGGCTACCTAGTAGTATTGGCGATACTTTTTGTAATATCGAAATTAAATAAAATGCCCTTAATTGGAGTGTTTGCTTCTTTTGTAGGAGACATTTTAATCAAAGTATGGCTGTCTGTAGGAATAATATTATTAATAATTTCTATATTCTTTACATTGTAAAAACTTTAGACTTATTATAGTAAACTTTATAAACCTAACTTCAAGTACTAATTTTATGATACCAGTAAAAGACTTTGATTTGAAAAATTTCAACGCTAAAGAAATAGTAAGTCAGATGAAAGAAAGTGGTGGATTTACAGCAAAGAAACTTGGCACATCTGTAGATATTTTAAGCAATATGATTAAAGATAAACAAAGCCTGAATTTTCTATCCTTTCCAGCAGATATAATTTCAACAGGTACACGTGGTATAATAAAAGAAATGATTAAAAGAAAATGGTTCGATGTTGTTATCACTACCTGTGGCACACTTGATCACGACATAGCTAGAAGCTATAAGAATTATTATCATGGAGAATTTGAAATGGATGACGTTGAACTACATAAAAAACATGTACATAGACTTGGCAATATTTTGATACCAGAAGAATCTTATGGAATAATTCTAGAAGATAAAGTAGGAAAATTTATTAAAGACATTTATTCACAAGATAAAAAAGAGCTTGCGACCTATGAATTATGTTGGGAATTTGGAAAGAGAATAAAAAATAAAGATTCTATACTTTACTGGTGTTGGAAAAACAAAATACCAATGATAATACCAGGAATAACAGATGGTTCTATAGGCTATCAGCTGTGGCAGTTTTATCAGAAACATAAGGATTTTAAAATTAACATATTGAAAGACGAGCAATTGTTAAGTGATATTATATGGAATGCTAAAAAATCCGGAGCTTTAATGATTGGTGGCGGTATATCAAAACATCATGTCATTTGGTGGAATGCATTTCGTCAAGGATTAGAGCGTGCGGTCTATATTACTACTGCAGTAGAATATGATGGCAGCCTTTCAGGTGCTAGAACAAGAGAGGCAATCTCTTGGGGAAAGATTAAGGAAACAGCTAAACATGTTACTGTTGAAGGCGACGCAACAATTCATTTACCAATAATTTTTTCAACTTTAGTTATGAAAATTAACAACACAAGTAATTTTTGATATACACTACTCTATATACTCTTCACTTTAAAAAGATTATTAGTGGAAAGTTTATTAGTGATTTTTATGAAAATTATAGATTCCCATGTACATATAGAGTTAGAAGAAGATCAGAAGAAAATTTATTTAAAAAACTACGGCACAGATCCTTCATTGGAAGGTCTTTTAAAGGAAATGAAGCAAAATAAGGTTGAAAGAATAGTACTTATATCAGAAAATGAGGATGAAAATTTGAATCTCTTGAAAATAAACGTGGACAAAAATAAAATACTGTTAGCAATGTATGTAGATCCATCTAAAACAAATTCAAAAGAATACTTAGAATCAGTAGAAAAAAACCTAAAAAACGGAAATTTCAAAGCTATGAAATTGTATCCTGGTTATGAATATTTTAACCCATCTGAAGAAAAGTGCAAGCCAATATTCCATCTTGCTAAGGAATATAAAGTACCTGTAATTATTCACACAGGCGATA
>CAZPID010000026.1:0-6834 GCA_964586885.1 uncultured archaeon
AGTAAAGTAGTAGAAATTGATGGAATATGCTTTAAGGCTGTTTAAATTTAAAACTACATTTTACAAAATTAATTATAGAGTATGAATTTAGACCACAGTATATACAAAGATTTTGGAGAGATCGTAAGAAATTATATCTATATTAGGCCTGTGTATAAACTTTCTGATAAATATGTTCAAGAATGTCTAAATGACTTAGAACATCCTTCTACTCCAGAAGGTTCCGTATTTGCATCAGAAGAATTTTTTAATAATGTGGGCATTAACAATGATATGATTTTAGTAAATGTAAAACCAATGGTCAGAGATAAAGATATTAAAAATATTAATTTGTCTGAATATACATTGGACGAGTATTTTAAATTAAAATCATGTGATGATAAATGGAGAGGTACTTTTTTAGTAAAATCTAAAATCATACAGATATCTGTTAAAAAGAATCCATTGACAGGTTATCAGCCAGAAGAATTTTTATTCGCTCCAGAAGAATGGATGGAAAATCATTGTATTAGTCAAGGAGACCAAATTGCATTAAGGCTTTAAATTACTTACTTTATTATTTTCTAATTTCTAACTTAAGAATGCCATCTTCTAGTTTTTTATTTTCTATAAAACTGCCTTTTATGGGAATCAGTTTGAAATAAGCCTTATCCCCGGCAAAAGCTTTCACTTCTATGCTATGCTCCATTTTTCTAATTTCCACATCTTTCACACTCTTTACGTCTGGTAGTTTAATTGTAATTATCTGCTTAGTCCCGAAATCTTTTATTTCAGTTTCGGGCTCTTCTGTAACTTTAGGAATTCTTATTTTTTTAGGCCTAGATCTTTCCATGGGTTTACTAATGTCTTCTATGGGTTTACTAATGTCTTCTATAGGAACATTTGCGCCAAACCTTTCTTTTGCTATAGAACCCGGTTTTCTAAATTGTTCATAATTTTTCATAGAGACTTTAGGCCTCATACCACTAACAGAGGTTATGATAATACTAATGCCCCCACCGCCGGGCATCCTAAAATTAATTCTCGGTTTTCTAGGGGAGCTTGCACCAAAATCTTTATTCATGCTACTGAATATTTTTTGGAAGTCCTTGAACATATTTCCAGACAGCATAAAATTATTGGCTTTACCACTCATATTTTTGTATGATAAATTCATTCCGCATTTAGGACAAAATCTAAATCCGTCTCTAATTCCCTCACCGCACTTGTAGCATTTCTTTTTTCCAAACATTTAATCTCACCAATTACCACTTAGTAAAATAGGAAGATAAAGTTTAAATAGTTAATTTTCTACCCTACTATAAAATTATGGTACTATTGATTTTATTAGGATTGTTGGATATCGTAGCAGGCATGCTGATAATCATTGCAGATAGCATCTTCTTACCTCAAATAGCAAACTATATTGGCATAATACTTTTGCTCAAAGGTATATGGTCGATGATAACAGGGTGGAGGCCATTCTAATGATAGTCATTGCTGGCCTAATAGATTTGTTAGCAGGAATTATTCTATTCTTTATACCGGGGGTTATTTTCACTACAATCGGAATTGTCATGTTCATTAAAGGAGTTTATAGTATTGCCAGCGATCTAATTTATATTTTTACGAAAAGATGACTTGCTTGGTTTAAATTTTCTTATAAGATAATTTGAAAACACCATTTATGTAAGACGGTTCTTTAATTGGATTATCATCTACTTTAGACTTAAGCATGCATGAATACAGTTTGCCACTTCCATCTTTTAAATTAAAAAAATGATTTCCGCCAAAATCTTCTATTTGATATTTAAAATTCCCAGTTTTATCAAGATTTGTCACAATGATGTCAATAGTTTCATCTCTGTCAATCGATTCTATGTAAGATGATTGATCACTATTGCTAGGATTAATCGTATTCTTGTAAAAGTTATTGTAAACTATACGAGAATAAATCATAGACATTTTTAATTTTTCCACTTTAAGAAATGTCTCAAACCAATCATCAGGCCACTCGTAATCCATAATTAAAGTTTGACAGTGAACTTTATAATTCTTTAACATGTCTTGTAGTGATTTAAGGGTTAAATAAAATGTTTATTAGAAATCTAAAATAATTGTTTATATATGGAAGCAGAAAATTATGCTGACGAATTCGGGCCAGAAATTATTTACGAAGTATATGATTCTAAGACTGGATTGAAAGGAGTTTTAGTAATTGACAACACTGCTAGAGGCCGAGGCAAGGGAGGAATAAGAATGACTCCTAGCGTAAATGTAGAAGAAGTATTTCGACTAGCAAGAACTATGACATGGAAAAATGCTCTTGCAGATTTACCATTCGGCGGAGCGAAATCTGGAATAATAGCTGATGTGAAAAAAATATCACGTGACAAGAAGAAAGAGTTGATACAAAGTTTTTCTCGTGCACTCAAACCAGTTTGCCCTAAAAAATATATAGCAGCACCAGATGTTAACATGGCAGAAGAAGAAATAAAATGGTTCGTAGAAGCAAATGGCAGTATGAAATCTGCAACTGGAAAACCATCTAATTTGTGTGTTGCGCCAGGAGAGAAATGTGGTATCCCGCATGAATACGGATCTACAGGCTTTGGAGTTTCTATAGCAGCGAAAATTGCATCAAATTTTGCTGGAATTAGTATAAAAGGTTCAACGGTAGCAATAGAAGGTTTTGGAAACGTTGGGACTTTTGTTGCTAAACATCTTTCTAAAAAAGGAGCAAAGATTGTTGCTGTGAGCGATAGCAGAGGCACAATTTATAATGCTGAAGGTCTTGTACCAAATTCTTTGATGAACATAAAGAAAAAGAAAGGTTCTGTTATATACTATAAGGATGGAAAAGTTTTATCAAATGAAAAGATTTTTGAATTACCTGTGGATATAATAGTACCTGCTGCATTGCCTGATGTGATAAACAAAAATAACGTTGATAATATTCAAGCAAAAATAATTGTTGAAGGAGCTAACATTCCAACTACTCCTGAAATTGAAGAAAAGCTTTACAAAAAAGGAATAGTTGTTATACCCGACTTTGTAGCAAATGCTGGAGGTGTAATTTCATCTTATGCAGAATATCGTGGCTATAATCCTAAAGATATGTTTTCTGTAGTTGAAAAAAAGATGGAAAAGAATGTTAATCTTGTTTTAAACAAGTCCAAGAAGGATAAGATAAAGCCAAGAGATGCAGCATTGGATATCGCAGTTAAACGTGTAAAGAAAGCTATGGCTAAACGCAAGTAATTTTCAATTTGATTTAAAATAAAATCCATATAGAATTAATAATACTCATTGAATTTGTACAATATTTGTTATATCATCATTAAATTTGTCTCTGTTAAGCTTGTATACATTGCCTGTAGCAGACTCTTCCAATTCTTCTTCGTGTGTAATCAGGATTACTTGATCCATGAATTCGCCTACTCGCTCTCTTAACGTAATGGCCAATTCTGATAGAGATTTAGTATCAAGATTGCTTGTAGGTTCGTCCAATATTAGCATCCTTAAATTTGGTGCAAGTGTAAGAGCAAATGCTATCCTTAAAGCCAAAGATGCTATGCTTCTCTCACCACCGCTGACACCGCCATCAGCATTATTCCAACCACCTGACTTGGATAAAAGTTTTAATACATAATCACCTTCGTCTACATGAAGCTTTATTTCTGTAAAGTCACCATAAGGATACAGTGTAGGCCACAATTGATTCATTGTATAATTAACTGTTACTACAAACTGTTTTCTTAACTCCTTTTGTGTAGCCATTATCGATTCTTCAAAAATTTTTAAGTCAAGTATTATTTTGTCTAAGTGTTTTACCTTTTTACTGATAGCTTTTAAATTATCAGACTCGCCTTTTATTTCTGAAAGCCTTGACGTCTTTTCTTCGATCATCTCTTTAACAGATTCTAATTTTGTCTTATACTCCGCTTCTTTTATTTCAATTTCTTTTAATTTGCTATTTAAAATATCCAGGTTTCTATCTCCCATTTTAGATTTTTCAGACATTATATGATCGGTTACTTCTATTAATTTATTTTTAATATCTAATTCCTTGTTCTTACTGCCATTAAGTTCTTGGAACTTTCTCTGTAGTAATTCGTCCTTTTCCTTATTTTCTCTAGCTTTCCTTAATTCATTTTCTACATTTGTTAACTTTTGTTCTATATCTTCCAGCAGTTTAGTGTTATTTTCTATATCTGCTTTAACTTTTTCCAACTGTTTATTTTTATTTTCCAGCTGTTTCTCTAAGCTGTCTAAGCCTTTTACATTCAATTGTAATTGATGTATTTTTTTCCATACCATATACATCCCTTCAAGTCCTTTTTCTACAGAGCTTTTATTTTTTTCTGCTTTCGATAGATCGTTTGATAATGTTACAACCTCTCTCTTCTTGGCATCAATCAATTTATGCTTGGCGCTTTCATCAAGCTTATTCTCACATACAGGACATTTGCCTTCTAAATGATTTAGCTGCTTTATAGTCAAATCCAAATCCTTCAATCTACCTTTTATATATTCAGCTTTAGAAATTGTGTCCTCAAGTAAATTCTTCTTGTCTTTAATCTGTTTTTCAATATCTTCTCCAAAAGTTTTCTTCTCTAAATCAAGTTCATTTCTATCAGCAAGCTTATCTTTGACATTGTCAGAAAACTCAGAAATAGCTTCCTCTAACATTTTCTTTGTGCTTTTATTATCAGCCAGCGAGGTCAATATGCTTTCATGTTTTAAACTATACTTTTTAAAATAAAGTTCTGAGTCTGAAATTCGGTCTTTAAGTTCAAAGATAGAATTCGCATCTACAAGTTTTTGTCCAGCCAATTCTTTCTCAAGTTCAGAAATAGTTTTAGATACGTCATTCAACAAGCTATTTAATACATTCTTTTCTCTTTCAAGCTCTTCTATACTTTTATCTATACTAGAAACACTTTTAATCTCCTTTTTCATAGAAGTCTTTTTGTTGTCTATATTGTTCAGTTCTTTATTCAAATCATTTGATTTAACTTTCAAACTTTTTATAGAATCTCCAAGCTGTTTTATATTTTCTTCAATATCATCAACTTTATTTTGATCAAGTGTAACCTCCATGCCAGATTTTGTATCAGCAATCTTATTTCTAACTGAGACACAGTTTGATCTTGCAGATTCAAATTTTTCTATCATTAACAATTCATCAATTTTTTTTATCCTTTGTCCTTTTCCTAGAGTCAAAAAATAATCTAGACTATTTTGTTCAGAATAAATTGCCTCGCTAAATGTCTCATAATTTGTTTTCAATATTTTTTCCACAAATTCTCTAACCCTAGACGTATTGGTTTCCAAAAGCTTGCCGTCTGATCTTATTTCAGAATAAGTAGTTCCCTTCCCCCTTTCTATAACTCTTTTTACAGAATACTTTTTACCATCTATTGTAAATTCGAGAACGGCTTCACACTTATTTTTCTCAGTGGGCCTTTTCATTATAATATCATCCAACTTTACTTTTCTAGTTTGAAGATTGGGAAACGTGCCAAAAAGTAAAAAGCATATAGAATCAAGAATAGAGCTTTTGCCAGTGCCAACATTACCAAGTATAATATTTATTCCATTTGAGAAAACTAATTCAGATTCTAAATGGGTCTTCCAATTTTTCAACTTTATTTTATCTATCATTCACTACACCTTCAAAGTAGTTTGCTTTCCCAATAAAATATTCAAAGCAGTATCAACATTGCCATCTGATAAAAGATAAAATATTTTTTCACTATCGAAGGACTTTTCAAAATCCATTTCATCTAGATTCTTATCTAACACAGACATTCCTATGTCCTCTATCGACATTTTTTGTTCTATCAGATTTCTCAGCATTTCAAGCTTGCTGTCAATATCCTTTTTCACAAGCTTTTTTGAAAACATCAATATTGTTTTGTCTCTGTACTTGTTTTCCATTTCAGTAAGGTATCTGTCAAGTAATTTAGTCTCAGCACCCAATAACCTGAATCTTATAACTGGTTTCTTTTCTGATACTAAGCCAAAAAGAATATGCTCAATTCTATTTTTTATAAGCTCGCCTACATTCTTGTCAGACTTTAATTCTATATCCTCATAAAAAAACTTTCTTGCTTTTTTAAAAGGCACAAATTTTATTTCTAATTTATCTTTCAGATGAATTTCATAAAACCCTTTTTCAGACTCTGCTTCTTTCTTTTCAAACTGGGTTATGACAGTACTTCCAGGCATTAGGAATTTTGTACTGCCTATATTTTCTTCAGCACGTCCATGTAAATGACCATTTATTATGAGATCAAATCCTGTAGGAAGATTAGATAAACTAATGGTAGGAGGCTCTAATGGAGAAAATACATAGGGTTCTATACTTTGATGTAAAATTAGTATGTTAAAGCAGTCAGGCAGTGGCTTTGGATTCCATACATTTAAAATATCTTTCGCATATCTTTCTGGTACGTTTGACATACAATGCAGGGCAACTTTTACCCCGTCTTTTTTAAAGACAATTGTGTTTAAATTTAGATGTATCAACAATCCTGCATTTTCCAAAGCTTGTACAGTGTTAATCTCATCTCGCGCCCTTCTTTCATGGTTTCCATGTAAAGCTACTACTGGCAAATGTTTCAAAGTCCTTTTTTCTGCTATTTCTTTTAGTTTCTTTGTGCATGAAACCAATTTTACTCCAGAATTATCTACAAGTAACGGTTTTGTAAATATTCTTAATGCATTTGCCCAAGTATGCGTCTTCGGAAGCCTGACGTCAAAAATATCCCCACCGACAATGATCAAATCTGAGTCAAGCGATCTTTCCATAGCTTCTTCTGCATTATCAAAACTGTCCATTTCTAATTC
>CAZPID010000027.1:0-6673 GCA_964586885.1 uncultured archaeon
AGTTCCAAGGCCTTGTGAAGGATTAGCAGATTGTCCGGGAGGATATTCTTTTCCTAGTGGACATGCATCAATAATCTTTGCATTTACGACCACTTTGTTTCTTTACTGGAAAAAACATAAACTTTATTTTTTAGGAATATTTTTAGCAGTTTTAGTTGGCTTGTCAAGGATATTTCTCAACTTTCACACGCCGATTGATATAGTTGGTGGTATATTAGTCGGTGTTTTTTCAGGGATTTTAATTTATAGATTAAGAAATAAGATTAATTTATTTTAATTAAAATTCAAATTAAAGTTATCTGATATTATGCTAGAGATATTAAAATTGTCTAAAGGCAAATTTGAGACATTAGATAAGCCTGTCAAAGGCAGCTGGATAAATGTTATCTTGCCTGTTGAAGAAGACATTGAAAGATTGAAGTCAATTGTAGACGTGCCAAAAGATATTCTTAGTACATTGATGGACTTGGAAGAAATACCTATGATAGAAAGGTATAATGGGTTCACTTTTGTCATAATAAGAACGCCTCAAAAAACTCAAAATAATCAAAACCTTGGCTATTTCACAATACCTCTTGGCATAATAATGTCAGACAAATATTTGATAACGATATGTTTCAGCAAAAATGATGTTGTTGATAAAATGAAAACGCTGAAATTTGATACAAATGGCATAGAGCCTGTTTTAAAGATGCTTTTGGCGTCTTCAATAATTTACATGAATTATCTTAAGGAAATCAATAAGAAAATAAATGCCATCGAGAATGAATTGGAAAAAACTACAAAGAACAAGGAAATAATGAGACTTTTGAATGTTGAAAAATCCTTGGTATACTTCACCACGTCTTTAAAATCGAATCAGATACTAGTTGAAAGGCTTGCAAAAAATAATGAGATTATGAAAATAAAGAAGAACGAAGAACTTATAGATGATATACTTGACGAGAACAAGCAGGCCATTGAAATGAGTGAGATCTATTCAAATATACTTAGCAGTATGACGGATACTTTTACGTCTATAATTTCAAACAATTTAAACACTATTTTAAAAATTCTCGCATCCATAACGATTGTACTTATGATACCTACTCTTATTGCAAGCATATACGGCATGAATATAGATTTGCCATTTCAAAACTCTCCTCATGCATTTACAATAACAATGGTGGCATCTATAGTGTTTTCATTAATAGGATTCTTCGTACTTTGGAGAAAGGAATTATTCTAGATTTTATAAACATTTAAGTACTTTCAGAAAGAAATATTGTAGAAGAAGCAAGGTGAAATTGTGAAAATAAATGACATCAAACCAGGCATGAACAATGTTGCTTTGGAAGCAAAAGTTGTCGACAAATCTGAAGTCAGAACTGTACAGACAAGATACGGGCCTCGCTCTGTTGCGGACATTACACTTGAAGACGACAGCGGTCAGATATCTTTAAGCTTATGGGAAGAAGACATACAATCTGTTTCTATCGGTGATGTTGTAAACATTTCTGACGCCTATATAACACAGTTCAAGGACAAGGTTCAGGTAAATGTTCCTAGGAAGACTGGGAAGATGGATATCGTGAAAAGTTAATCTTAGTATACGAAAATTTTACCAGGGTGAGGAGATTTTGAATTCTGATAGCTTGAATTCAAGGAAGATGAACTATATTTTCTTTTAGGTTTTCCTGAAAGTTTATGTAATGACATTTGTACTATTTTTTCATTGCTCTTTATCACCTGATCTTTATATGACCAAATAGGACATGTCAATCCGCCTTTAAATCCTATATCCACCAAAGGCGCAAGCATCTTATAATGCAAACTATTTTTATCATAAGCTGACAACAATCCGCATGAGTCTACCATGTCTATTTTAGGTTCTGCATCAAACAGATAGATCCTATCTTTCTTTAGTTCTAATTCATTGTTCAAATCCAATTTTTTCCAATAATCTTCAGCCATGTAACGCTTCTCTGCATCTATGTGAATAGGTTTTTTACTCGGCTTAGATTCCAAAACATGCGTAGATTTTAAATTGAAAACAACATTACCATTTTCTAAATAGTCTTTTGTCTTAAGCTCTTCATATTCTTCTGATAATGTGCGCACGTATTTTTTGTGATTCCTGTTAATCTGTTTTTTACTAAAATCTTTTTTATCATTTTTTATTATCAGTTGGCTTATCCTACTCTTGTTTTTACTTATTGCAATGGGGAAAAATAATAATCTAACTTCAGCCATGAATTGAGCATAGTTGTCATCTGTAAGTGTGCATCCTTTGTTTTCAACCTGCATTCCTAGCCTGCCTAGCGTGCTTCTTTCACATATAGAATATTGATATCCTGGAATTATTCTGATCTTTTCAGCAAACTTTACCTTGTAAGGAGTATTTTTCTTCAAAGTATAAACATCATCTACAGGCTCGTAATTTTTCCATATTCCTCTATGCTTATAAAAAATATCTTCTACTTTGAGATCTAATGCATTTGGTTTTATATTTTCTTTCCATAATTCTTCGGGATTGTAAAGAACCTTTTCGATATCTCTATCAACAAGTACTGACATGAAAATAAGATTCTATTGAAAATATAAATATCTTGGATTTATTATTAATAGCTAGAATCATTTCAAATATTTGAACAATTGTCTTTTCTCTATCAATGCTATCGATACAAGTATCGCCAATCCTATCATCAAACTTATTTCTGATGAAAATAGTTTGGATGAAACTTCCCATATGCCTCTCCAAAAAAGTATGATACCCACTGACGTAAGCAAAATGAGTATAATATTTCTTTTGACCTGCAAATCTTTTCCAGTACCTTTCTTTTTCATAAATATTATAATTAGCTGTATAAGAATTAAATTTAATTGATGAGAAAGAGTAGAATTAAAAAAGTTAGAAGGAAGGGGAAGGAAATTTATTATGTTGCTATTATTTTAGTAATTGCTTTTTTTGTATTTTACATACAGACCTTTAACTCAAATAACCAAACTGCCAGAACCAACAATGATTTACCGTCGGATGTCCCAATTCTATATCATTCGCACGTAGATTTCAAAGTATTTTTAGAAGGTCAGGAAATAAATTTCAACCAGCAAAAATTCAACGAGGCACGTAGATTTGTACATTTGCATCTAAGCAATCCTAATGGAGATAAAATTATTCATATAGAAGGCATAGGAAATGTAAGTATCGGATTTTTCTTTGAAACTTTGGGCATGAGCTTTAATTCCACATGTTTTACTCTAGACACAAAAGAAAGTTTTTGCAACAATGGAAACAATAGAGTAAAGTATTTTGTTAATAATAATGAAAATTTTGAGTTTGATCTTTATCAGCCAAATGATTTAGATAGAATATTGATAACTTATGGAAATGAAACTGAAGAAGAAGTTGAAGGGCAATTAGATAGTGTTAGTGATGAAGCATGCATTTATTCAAAAAAATGTCCGGAAAGAATACCAAGCCTGCCTGTTCAAGAAGATGAGTTAAAATTTTAATTAATAAATCAAACTTAATTTATGAAATATAGGCAGGTACAAATTAATCAAATGTTTGAATTGGCAGGTATGAAAACAACGGATGTAGCTGAAAGGACAATATTGACTATAATGGGAGCTGGTAATGTTTCTTACGATGATGCGAGAAAAGCAGCAATTAAAATTTATTCATGTCATCTAGGAGATGTTGAAAATAGGGATGAAATTAGAGCTTATCGTAATATATTAAATAAGTTGAAGAATGAGATTTAAAAATAATCGTTGTATATTTAGAAAGTTAATTATGCTTAAATTAAAAAAGAAGTGCGTACTTTGTGGAAGTCCTGGTCATTGGCTTATAGGATGTAATCGTGATAAGAAAAGTAAAAAGTGAAACTCAATATTAATCAAAATATTTTCTTGAACTTATCAACAACTTTTTTTGTTTTTTCTCGTTCTTCATGCGAAGGTTTTTCTACATTATTATCCATTATCCAATATTTACCCTTGTGATAAGCAAGTGGTTCTTTGTCTCTGTTGTTGGAAGCTTCAACAACTTCACCAACAAACATAATGTGATCGCCTAAAGGAATTTCCTTTAACAGTTTACATTCAGCATTCATTACAGCTCCTTTTATCATCTCTGGTTTAATTTTATTTGCCTTGTAGAATTCAAATCCAAGTTTTTTTAATGCACTAACCTTATTATAGTCCTTTCCACTGTAACCGCCTGCTATACTTGACATCACTGATTGATCTGTAGCACAAATATTCACTCCAAATTCCTTTGTTTTCCTTATATTATCATGAGTAGCATCAGTTGGTCTTATACAAACAGCTATCAAACCAGGACTGTAAGATATATGATGAGTCCATTCTGCAGCCATTACATTAGAACCAAACGGGCCATGACTCGTAATCAAGCCGACATTTGTTATAAAATTAATTGACTTTTCATCTCCCCATGGTAAATCCATACTTTCTTACCCCCGTAAACTATGTATTTGTTAAAATGAAGAAAATGTTAGATGGATGAAATATAAGAACGAATTTATCTTTTACGTTTTGGTTTAGCTTCTTTAACTTCTTCCTTACAATGAGGACAGCAAGGGATTACCAACTTTAAGATACCTAAAAGTACTAACAAGCTTCCTATCACAACCCAGATGTCCCATTGAGTATACATTCTAACAAGAACTAAGATGAGTCCAAAAATAATTATTTTTACCCCTTTACATTTACCACATGATCCACTAGAATGATGTCCCATAAAATATCTCTTAATTAAATATTTAGATTTGGTATTTAAATATATATTTTAGATATTTATCAAACCAGTCAACTATCTTGTAGGATTTTACAAAATTTTCATATTTTATAGATAGAAAAATAAATAACAAAATCAAATTCTTATAAATATTAGTCTTAGTCTTCGCTACTTTCCGGCTAATTTATTCTTTTTTATGAAGACCCATAGCTTTTTTGTCATATCCGATGGTCCCAAGTCTCCAGCACCAAATACTTTCGATATAGGCCAATCACCAACTTTCTTGAAGTTTATATGATATCCGCCAAAAGCCTTCTTTTTCTTTTTTCCTAGCATTTAATCACTAAAACTAATTAAGCGTGGGTATAAATATATATTTTTTACTTCTTTCATCGTTAGTATTTCAGTCTTCTATTTTTATATTCTGAATAAAAAATTAAATTATGGGTCCAAAATTAGTTGTAGCACTTTTGTTAATCGTTGGTGGAGTAATTGCTACTACATTTTATTTTACACAAACTCAAGTAGATAGATACAATGGCCCTATAGCACTTTGCATAGACTGTATTTCAGGATACATTGGTGGTGGCTGTACTTACACAGATAAAAACACTGGAGAAACTATACAGCCTAAAGGATGTTTTGCTTATGATACTACAAAATCCAAGCATACTTGTTCTGAAGAATCTAAGAAAGCTGAGTTTTGTATAGAAATTTATCAACCTGTCTGTGGCAGCGATGCTAAAACTTATCCTAACTCGTGTTTTGCTTGTATAAATCAGAATGTAGCTTTCTATATTGATGGAGAATGTTCTGATGTAATTGAAATTCAATGAAGTTATATGATAATGAAACAGAAAATGAAAAAATCGGAAGAAGAGTGGAGAAAAAGTCTTACAGCAGAAGAGTTTCACATACTAAGAAAAAAAGGCACCGAACCTCCATTTACCGGGAAATATGCTGATAATAAAAAGAAAGGTATCTATGTCTGTGCTGGTTGCGGAAACAAATTATTTTCCTCAGATACAAAATATGATTCTAGGAGTGGATGGCCAAGCTTTTACGCCCCAGCATCCAGAGATAATGTAGAAATAAAATCTGACAATAGTTTATTTATGCACAGAACAGAAGTGTTATGCAAGAAATGTGGCGGACATCTTGGACATGTTTTTGATGATGGTCCAAAACCTACTGGACAACGTTTTTGCATTAATTCAGTGTCACTTCATTTCAAAGAGAAAAAGAAATAAATTCAAAGAACTTTTCCCAAAATATTTTCCTGAGTACCAAACATCTTTTCAGCAATCGAAGATAAATCTCTAGTATAATGAACAGTTAATTCAGTTGTAAGTCTTCCTTGTAATAAATCAACTTCATGGCTTCGTAGAGTGCTGTAAATGGATTCAAAGATTCTCCTAAAGTCATAAGGCTTTATACCATATTTTCTTATGTTGTTCCAATAGCTTCTTTTATCTATGTAGGATTCTTGTAGAAACTTTATTGCATCCTTGTGTAGAAAAGTAATAAATGCTTTCTTGGTTTTTCTCAAGTAAGACAATTCGATAACGAATCCTTTTTCGAGCTTTGTCTTCTTTAGATTATCAAAATTCTTTACAAGATAAAAAACTTCAGAAGTCCTTAGGCCTGTGAGTATATGTACTATACATGTGGCTTTCAGTTTTTTCTCATTCATGGATTTTACTATTCCTAAAACTTTCTCTTTGGATATCTCCCTCACCAGTATCTGCGGTATTTTTTCCTCGCTCCAGCTGATGCCTGATTTAGTTCTGAGCTCTTTGAACCTTTCATAATACTTGTTAACATCATGCTTTAGATCCAGATATCTAGAAAATGCAGCGAGGGCTTGCAGCATATGTCTTTTCATGGATTTTTTCTCTTGAGACAGCTTCTTGAATTTCAACGCGAAGTCCA
>CAZPID010000028.1:0-6599 GCA_964586885.1 uncultured archaeon
ATGTACCTTTTTCAAGCATCTGCTTAATTAAATTATTATATTCTTCGTCAGAACCGTCGCATAAGACTACATTGCCAGGTTTCACAAGTTTTACTACTTGGCCTACCCAGTCTCTAAGACTTTTGTTTTTAATGTTATCTACTGATAGCATATATTTATTTTTATTAGACAAACTTATAATCAAAATAATTTTTTTTGTAGTATGTCATCTCTTCTATGTCTGTTATTCTGAATTTCTTTTTAAACTTGTTTCTAAGGTGCTCATTGGGGTTTATATCATATTCCCTAAGACGTAAGACCAGACTCTCATTTAATCTTTTACCTGGCTCATCAAAATCTGTAAGTATCACAACATTGCTAAATCCGGATTTTTTAACATTATATGCAGTTTTTTCTATGCTGTTAGAATTACTTGAATAAGTTATAATATTTTTAATTCCTAGGCTGATTAAAGCTGCCTTATCTCGCTTACCTTCAACAATAAAAACAGTATCCTCGTAGTCTTTAAATTCTTCTAAAGTATCTATGACATCTTGCTTATTCCTATTCATGAATAAAAATTGTGTAAATACTTTTAAAAAGGATTTTATTTAACCTTACTTCCAATTTCTACATCCTTTTCTGGCTTAATTAAAACAATATTTCCATTACTATTTTCGGCGGCAAGAGCCATACATTGTGATTCCAATCCCATTAACTTTCTAGGTTTCATATTAGTGACAAACACGAATTTTTTGTCTACAAGATCTTCTGGACTATAATACTTCTTTACACCAGCAATACATTGCCTTTTCTCTGAACCTAAATCTACCTGTAATTTCAGAAGATTGTCGGATTCTTCTACATTTTCTGCAGCGATAACTTTACCTACTCTTATATCAATCTTTTGAAAATCCTTAATATCAGCTTCCATAATCAAATTATTGTCTTTAACCTTAAAATGTTTTCTTAAATCAGCGACTCTTGTTACAATAGCTTTAACATCTTCTAGCTTCTTATCTTCTATCTTTTCAAACAGAACATGTGGTTCCTTTATCTCCAGTTTTTTAGAGATCAGATTTTTAGCATCATCAAAAGATTTAGAGTCGTTATTTAGATATTCTAGGATTTTTTCGGCCGCATTGGGCAAGTAAGGCTTTAAAAGAACGCCAAGCGTCTTACAAATGTTTACACACACAAACAGCACTCTTTCACATTTTTTCCTATCTTCTTTTAAAAGTTTCCATGGTTCATTTTCCTGGAAATATTTGTTACCTTCGCCAGCTATTTGTAAAATGTTTGATAAAGCATCTCTTAATTTCACTTCGGATAAATTTTTATCTGTTTGCCCAACCAGTTTGTATATGTTTTCCAAAAACTTTTCATCATTATTATCTAATTTTTGCTTGTTGATTTTTCCATCAAAGTTATTCCAAATGAAAGAAAGTGTTCTATGTACGAAATTACCTATATTTCCTACAAGCTCATTGTTTATTCTGTCTTGAAATTCTTTCCATTTAAATTCCGTATCTTTAGTTTCCGGTATCAGCCAAGAAAAATAATATCTCCATATATCAGATCCTATACCACTCTTTTCCAGATTATCACAGAAGACTCCCCACTTTCTGCTTTTCGATATTTTACTACCTTCATAGTTCAAATACTGCAAACCAATAACTTGATGGGGTAAATTAAAATTACCGTTGGCTATTAGCATTGCCGGCCAAAAGATCGTATGGAATGGTATGTTGTCTTTTCCTAGGAAGTTATAAATCAGGCTATCTTTGCCTTTCCAAAAATTTTCCCATTCTTTAGGCTTTCCTGATTTCTCAGCCCATTCTTTTGTAAATGATAAATAAGCAATAGGCGCTTCAAACCACACGTAAGCTATCTTGTCTTCATATCCTTTCAACGGAATTTTGACTCCCCATTTTAAATCTCTAGTTATACATCTTTTCTTTAAACCTTCCTTTATCCATCCTAGTGCTAGTGCTTTTACCTGAGGTCTCCAATGTTTGTTTATTTTAATCCACTTTTCAACTTTTGATTGAAGCTTGTCCAGTTCTAAAAACAAGTGTTTAGTATTCTTTATTACCGGCTTTTTACCACATACTTTACATCTTGGCTCTATCAATTGTTCAGGATCTAATAATTTAGTACATTTATCGCATTGATCGCCACGAGCATTTTCATAACCGCAATTAGGACAAGTGCCTTCTATGTATCTATCAGGAAGAAATATTTTATCATTCTCACAATATGGCAGCCTTAGTGTTCCTTCAGAGATGTAGCCATTTTTATGAATTGATAGAAAGAACTCCTGGGCTGTTTTATGATGTATAGGTAGAGAAGTTCTGGAAAAATTATCATAGGATATAGCAAGCCAGTCATAGATTTTTTTATGTATTTGATATAGTTTATCAGTTAGAGTTTTAGGATCGATGCCGAGTTCTATAGATGTAATTTCAGTAGGCGTACCATTTTCATCAGTGCCTCCAATAAATACAGTATAATTTCCTTTCAATCTACAGTACCTAGCAAAAATGTCTGCTGGTAGATGTGAACCTACTATGTTGCCTACATGAGGTATGGCATTAGTATACGGCAATGCACACAATACTAAAATATTCTTCTTTTCTAAGTTAACCACCTTTATAGAAGATTGTATCGAAGAAAAATAAAAATAAAAGGTGGCGGATGTCCACCACCAAATAATTATTCCTACATCATTTCTATAAAATCAGCTGCATTCTGTAAAGAGGTCGAGAACGCCGGCTCTAGACCAAACACTATTACTTTCTTTCCATTTTCTTTTGATTTCTGTATCACTGGTAGAAAATCTGCATCTCTTGTAGCTATGCCGATTATATCTATGTCTCTGTTAATTATTGCTTCCATTGCTCCAACTGTCATTGAAACGTCAACGTCTGCACTTTCTCCTTGCTCTTCGTTCCTTTCTCCTAGAACCATTATTGCTTCGAAGCCTTCATTTATTATAGCTTCTACTAACTTTTCAGGAGCAAATTGATTAACATAGACTTTGCCTATAATGACTCTTCCGTATTTTTCAGCTCTTTGTTTGAGGTCTCTCAAATCTACAGAAAACTCTTTTCTGAGCATGTTAGGACCGTCTACAAAAATGGCTACTTTTTGTCTTTCGCCACTAAATCTTCCGCCATGGTGATAATATCTGCGTGGTCTATAACCTCTTTCTCTTTCATGATTGCTATTAGCTGATTGTTCTTCGTTAGAATTTTCTTCCATTTTTAATCACCTAGATTAAGTATTGAAATTAGAGTATTTAACCTTTTAGTTTTGTGGTAGTTTTTTATTTAAACTTTCATCTATAACATTTTTTTAATATGAGATATGACAAATTTTCTAGATTTGAGAAAAAGGACGAAGGAAGTTATGAAATTTTAGAAAAAGCATTTAAAGATTATGTTTTATCTGAAATTAACTATAGTGGAAGTATGAAAATAATTGATTGCCGAATCGGTCCAGAATTATACAGTAGGGAAGATAGTGGTTACCATGCATGCATTAAGTTAATTAACAATAAAGGATCGGATTATCCGTATGTTACTATGGTAAAATTAGATCTTACAGCATCATGTGAATTTGATGTATCAAAACCTCCTCATAAACAGATAAAATTTATCAGAAAAGAATGTACAAAATTAAAAAAATCTGATATTAAATACATGTTTCCAAAAAGAAGGTCATTAAAATATTATAATACGCTCAAGCTTTCATGATTTATCAAAATTGCTGAAGTTTATAATTAATTTAAATTATTTGGATAAAATAACTGATTATATGAAAAACTTTATTTCTGCTGTAGATGAGCTTGTAGAAAAGATTTCCAAAAACGAGAAAGATATGAAGGAGATTCTGAAAATTATTAAGGGCATTGGTATTTCTTCTGACGAAATAAAAAAAGAAGGTATAATTGAAAACAGTATAACAGTGCCTGTGGATGAACAGGAAATAAATAAGATGACTATTGCTGCTGTTGATGGTGGACTAATTGCTAAGAATTTTCATGGTATAGATCTAGTGCTTTTAAGGGCTGTAGGTGTAGTGTTTTCTTATAACAATGGAAAGCTTGAGTCTTACAAATATCATCCATCTTCTATTGTAGATCCTGTACCTAAGATATACTATGAACCTTTGTATGAAACTGAATTTGAAACTAATTCTAACATAGAAAGACAGCGGGAAGAAGTTACAAGAGCAAAAGAGGTTGTTGAAAAATTCAAACCTGATATAATGTTTATGCATGGATCTATTGTGCCACAGTATACTACAGTCCCAAGCAATGATTCGCCGTTGTATGACAATTTTAAATCTATGATAAATTCTTATTTAGAACTTTTTGAATCATGTATAAAAAATAGGGTAATTTTAGCAGGTATTATTGAAGATAGCAGAGGTTCTAGATTTTGTAGTATCATAAATAACTTAATGTCAGCTAAGATAAAAGATGAAAAGATTGAAAAGCTGTTAAAAGAAACAAAGGATACTGTTATATTAAACTATCTACTGAAATTCAAGGAAAGGACTTTAGTATTCTCTTACTCATCTCAACCACAAAAAAATCCATTATTAAAACATCTTGACAACCATGCTAGAAATTTACATTCATTCTACATCAAGAATTCAGAACTCGATAGACCTATAAGAGTTGATTACTTGAGCTTAGGTAATCCTAGAGAAACTGCAGAAAAAATATCATCTATGTTGGTAGCACTTTCAAAGAATTCAATGTATGCTATACCACCTATGATTATAGAAGCTGACCACAGAGCTAAATTAAATGAAGATGAATTTGATCTTTTTTATTCAAGTTTACTTAGAAAATTAGGTAACACATCTATACTAAATGATTTAAGAAGAATGCAAAGACCATTTGAATCTAAGACTAAAAGGTATTAAAGTTTTACTATTTAACTAATAGTTATGCACAGAAATTTAAAAACGTTAATACATTCTGGAATTATTTCAGGCGGTATAGCTACAACAGTAATAGGACTAGAAAAATTTTCCCATTATTTTAAACCTTATACTGAATTATCATTGAAAAAAAATTCTTATGTTGGAATGTATGACTATTTAAAAGATGTAGAACAAAAAATGTTGGGCTCTAAAGATGGACTAGGAGGCGGTGCTTCAAGTGATGTAATGGATACATCTTGGATTATTAATTGGGCAAAAGGTATGACTACTGGGTCATGGGCAAAGGATTGGTATGGAGTTTATAGAGTAGGAGATAGCTGTGTTCATGTTGTTGAAAATGGTAAAGACATTTTATTAAAATGTTATCAAAATGCTCATGAAGCTGCATATGCTCTTAGGTACATAGCAGATGATATTTCTCCTAAAATAGCAGAGCTTTCTGATCAAGTACAAGATGAACTTGGATCTGTTATAATTATGGGTGTAATAGTAGCAACAGGATTAGGTTTAATTGGATCCTCTGCTTTCGGATTATATAAAAATATAAAGAATCATAATAAAGTTGAGTAATAATGCTTGTAATAGATGTGGAAACAACTGGATTGGACCCAAGAAGACATTCGATAGTAAGTATAGGCTCTATAGCTCTCAAAGAACATTCAAATTATTTTGAAGCAGTTGATAAGATTTATGGTGAATGTAAAGTTCGGGATGGAGCTGAAGTGGCTCAAGAAGCTCTTAACATTAATGGATTTACCTTGGAACAAGTGTATGATGATTCTAAGGTATCTTTAGAAGAATTGATGAAAATATTTGTAAATGACTATATTGGCAGACTAAAAATAGAAGACATGACTGTTGCTGGACAAAATCCTAGATTTGATACAGATTTTATAAATGAATCTTTGAAAAGATATAAAATTGATTTTAGGTTTTCTTATAGAACAGATGATCTGCATACAATAGCACGCAACCATTATAGAATGAGAGGCGTTACTCCTCCGCTAAAAAATGGTAGAACTGATTTAAATGCAGATAAAATTTTTAACTATGTTGGCCTTCCTGCAGAACCTAGGCCTCATAATGCTTTTACTGGAACTAAAATGACTGCAGAAGCAATTTCTAGACTAACTTATGGTAAAAGTCTTTTTGAATATTATAAAGATCATAAAGTTCCTAAATATTTGAAAAAAGGATTAGCATCACTGTTTTAAATATATTTTTATCCACAGACAATTTTTTTCAATAATCCTATGTCTATGTTTCCACCAGTAATCACAACAACAATTTTATGATTCTTAAAACGTTTTTTATATTTTAATAAAGCTGCTAAACCAACTGCTCCAGCGCCTTCAGCAATTTGATGCTGATGTTCCAAGAATAATTTTATAGCTTTTTTAATTTCAGATTCACTTACAAGAACTATACCATCAACATATTTTTTAATCAAACTAAAAGTTATAGATTCTTTTTCAGGATTCCCATGTATACCTTCCGCAATAGATGGTTTTAATTTTAGTTCTGTTATTTCTCCTGTTTTAAGGAATTTGTACATAGCAGGTGAAGTATCAGACTGAACACCAATTACTTTTATTTTTGGATTTATTGATTTTACTGCTGCTCCTATACCACAGATCAATCCGCCTCCACCAACTGGAACG
>CAZPID010000029.1:0-6548 GCA_964586885.1 uncultured archaeon
ATGGTGAAGTCGTGATTGAAAGTGTTAGCGCTGGAGGTGTGATAGTGAATAGAAATAAAGAAATATGTATAGTATCCAGAAAAAGCAGTTACTGGATGCTGCCAAAAGGCCATGTTGAAGAAGGAGAAAGTATTGAACAAGCAGCTATTAAAGAAGTAGAAGAAGAGACTGGTTTAAATAATCTTAAAATAATTAAAAAGCTTGGTATGGTAAGAAGGTTAGCCGGCGATAATCCAAATGAGATGAAAACTATACACTATTTTTTGTTTAGATGTAATGGAGAAGATGTATTAAATCCTACAGCTGAAATTACAGAAGCAAAATGGATAAATTTCGATGACGCATTTAATATGACTTTGTTTAAAGAAGAGAAAAAATTTTTATTGAAGAATAAGGAAGAAATTTTAGGCGGTTAAATGGCTATAATGAAAATGTTTCAAGCAATAAATTCAGCTTTAAGTCTAGAAATGGAGAAAGACACTACAGTTATGATTTTAGGACAAGACGTTGGAAAAGATGGTGGCGTTTTCAGAGTTACAGAAGGATTATTAGATAAGTTTGGTGAAGATAGAGTTGTAGATACACCGTTAGCTGAAGCGGCAATAATTGGTGCTAGTATAGGATTAGCTGTAAATGGTTTCAAGCCAGTAGCAGAAGCTCAGTTTGATGGATTTTCAATTCCAATGTTAGATCAAATTATAAATCATGCAAGCAGATTAAGAAATCGTTCTCGTGGAAGGTTTCATGTACCACTTGTGTTAAGATTTCCTTGTAGCGGAGGTATAAGAGCATTAGAACATCATTCTGAATCACCAGAAACATACTATGTTCATACACCAGGATTAAAGGTGGTAATGCCATCTACTCCTTACGATGCTAAAGGCTTACTGATTTCAGCAATAAGGGATCCAGATCCTGTTATTTTCATGGAACCTAAAAAGTTATACAGATCTATAAAAGAAGATGTTCCTGAAGAAGAATATACAATTCCTATAGGTAAAGCAAAAATTTTACAAGAAGGAAATGACATTAGTATAATTTCTTATGGTACAATGATGAGAGTTGTAAAGCAAGCTGTAGAAAAACTAGCAGGCAAGTATTCTGTTGAAATGATTGATGTTAGAACATTGTCCCCATTAGATACAGATACTATAATAAATTCTGCAAAGAAGACTGGTAGGGTAATTATTGTACATGAAGCTCCTAAGACTCTTGGAGTTGGTGCAGAAATATCAGCATTGATAAATGAAAAAGCTTTGTTAAATCTAAAAGCTCCTGTAATTAGAGTTACTGGTTATGATGTTACAATGCCATTGCCTAAGTTAGAAAATTATTACATACCAGATATTAATAGGGTTATAAAAACTGTGGAACAAGTTATGAATTTCTAAACTAATAATCGAGTAAATAACCTAAAAAAACTTAATATGACAAAAAAGGTAATTAATCAGTATAACTTAGGTGTAGTTTATACATAAAAGTCACATTGGAACAGATTACGTAATAGATGACACTAAAGGAATGTCGTATCCTATTGAATTAAGTAAAATTATTCCTACAGAAGAAGAGAAACATAAAATCATTAGTATAATAAACAAATATAAATTTCATAGCATTGACGATGTGGGAAAAATTGCTTTTGCTTTAAGTGGTTTTGGCGATCCTAGTAAACATACTGATGAACAAATAGAAAGAAAATTAGAAGGCTTAATTGATGATAATCAAGATAAATATATCAAGTATGCAGAAAATCATGGACTAGCATCTAGCATAATGGACAGTCGTTTAGGAGGTTCAGTATACAATCCTAATAATCGTTTTATTCATGTACGCGTAGATAATGTAAAATCTAGTTCTATAGGAAATAAATTAACAGCTTGTATATTGGGCACTTTACTTTTAGGTGCGGGAGGCCTTTATGCCGGGTTATCAGATACATCTGATTCACAAGAAGCATATGCTGAAGAAGAAAAAATTATATATAAAAATTCTATAGATCAGTCAGAAAAACTAATAGAAGACGAAATTCAATTAAATGGAACAAAAACTATTAAAATAAAAATAACTTTTAATTCTCCCGATAAAACAAAAATAGGAGCAGACCTAGTTCATGAATCAGGAAACATCGGCGAAGGAAGAACGATTGTAGTATTAGATACGGGCTATAATTACAATCATCCTGCATTAGCTTCTAGCTATCTTGGAGGCTATGATTTTGTAAATAATGACAACGATCCTATGGATGACTATGGTCATGGCAGTTTTGTGGCCGGTGTTATAACTGCAGACGCTAGTAACAAAACTAGTATACAAGGCGTGGCTCCTGGGGCAGGTATAATTGCTGGAAAAGTTCTTAATGCAACTGGTTATGGAGATTGGAATAATATCATTCGTGGAATTTATTGGGCTGTGGACGGGCCTGACGGCAAATACGGTACAGGGGATGACTTCAACGCAGATGCAATAAACATAAGCTTGGGGGCAGGACCTTTCAAATATACACCATTTTGTGATGAAGTTCTACCGGAGATGACAAAAGCTATTAAGTATGCTACAGACAAAGGAGTTATTGTAGTTGCATCGGCTGGAAATGATGGGTATGAGGGAGTAGGATTGCCAGGATGTATAAGCAATTCTTTAACAGTTGGCGCAGTAAATAACAATGATGTAATAGCTAAGTTTTCTGGTAGAGGATACGCTGTAGATATTGTAGCTCCTGGAGTATTTATAGTGAGTCCTACATTTGGAAATTCTACAAAAAGTTTGTATTCAATTGGATCAGGTACAAGTTTTTCAGCACCAATGGTAAGTGGAACAATTGCTTTGATTAAGGCTGTTCATCCTGAATACATACCAGAACAAGTTGAAGAAGCTTTGTTCAGTACAGCAAAGGACTTAGGAAATCCTAATAAAGATATGGTATATCGTTGGGGAAGATTAGATGCTTGGGCTGCAGTAAATTATAATCCAGACATGCATAAGCATTTTAAAATAAATCTTTCAGAAAAAGTTGCCATAGATGATAGTGCAAAAACTACCACGACTTTTAATAAAAAACTTTCAGAATCACTTAAGCTATCTGATAGTTTAGAAAAATAAATATAAACATATTTTAATTTATACCAATCCTAGTTTAGTAGCAACATCTACAGCTCTAAATTCAGGTCTAAGTTTTACAAAAGCCCTTTTTCTTCCCTTGAAATCTATCATAGTGCTGATTTTTTCTACTTTAACATCAAACTCCTTTTCAACAGCACTTCTTATCTGTTTCTTGTCAGCAGTTATATCAACTACAAAGACTATTTTATTCTCTTTTTCAATCAAGCTTACGCTCTTTTCCGTCATGTACGGATATTGAAGTATTTTGAATGTCTGCATACGATATCACTTAGATAAACATTAATCTTACTTTAAACCTTTTATATAGTTTTTGTTGTTGCATTTAAATTCTTCAAATCGATCATAATTTTATGAAAGAATTGAATAAACAAGAACTTGAAGGGGTTGAAAGTTTAAAAAAATATTTTAATTCATTTGGTACCTATGGAAAATTAGAAAAAACATTTTTGGAAAGTTATCATACTATGAAGAACTTAATAGACAATTATAAAGCATTGAAAGATACATCTCGTGAAATGACTAATATTATAAATCATGAAAGGAAGTTTGGATCAAACATATATTTTAATAACATAATTGACGAATTAAGGCAACATTATAAATCAATAGTTTCAAGAATAAATTTGGATATCAAATCTAAAAAGTCTGTTGAACTTTTTCAACACACTTCATTAAAAAAAGCATTTTTGTTGGATTATGTTATGTTATGCATGGATTTTGATCCTGACAACACATATATGAAAAGACTTTGGAAATCTCATTCGAGAAAAATAAAAGATATCAAAATAAATTATGCAAAATATATTCATGTGCAAGATATTCAAGGCATTTTAAAAGGAATTGTGAATTATTTAGATGAAGATATTCATGAAAAAATGATTGAAACGACTTTAAAATCTGTAGAAAAATATCAAAAATTACAAGAAAAAAACGAAAACGAAAATGCAATAGATTATCTCACAGAAAAGAAAATTAAAGAAGAACTTTTTGAAAATAAAAACGAAGAACCTAGCTATATAGCATAGAATAGAATATGTAGTTTTAATCTTTACTTAATTTACCTATAGAACCTTTTGTCCAGACAACTAATCTTCCCGGTGATATGCCTGGTGCAAGATATTCAGTAGATAAATTTTCAACTCTACAAATATCACATCCTAAAATATTTTTCACAGATTTACTTAATCCATTATCTTTAGTTACAACAAACAATGGCCCGACTTTTATTTTATATTTACGAGACCTTGATTTACCTCTGCCAGCCCTAATCTTTCTTTCAGATGATCTTTCTAATTCTTTTTCTAATCCAAGTTTCTTCAAAATTTCAACCAACTCTTTAGTCTTGGAAACTTTTTCTAAATTATCTTTTACAACTATCGGCAATGATTTAACATCCTTCACTTTATGACCTCTTTTCAAAACTAATTCTTTATTTGAAGTAGCAGCAATTGCTGATCGTAAAGCTTTTTTGCGTTCTTTGTCATTTACTTTCTGTTTCCATATTTTTTCTACTTTTGGTGGATGTGCAACTCTACCGCCAACAGCCTGTGGAACGAATCTTGCAGACCACATAAGGTGTGGTGACAGCTTTCCATGTAATCTTGGCAAACGTGCCATACCTCTATTCATCATAGTCCATCTATGTCTACGATAACCATGATAATGAGCAGATGTTCTAGTCCCAGCTAAAGGATCAGTACCATAGGGTTGTCTTCGATTGCTTTGAGATGCTAAAATAGATCTTGAAATTAAACCTTCTCTTAGAGGTTCGGAAAAAACTTTAGGTAATTCTATACTTTCTGAGACATTTCCTTGTAAGTCTAACACATCAGCTTTCATTTTATACACCTTTGTTTTATTACAGATAGAAAATAGTTATACAAGCTTTTATTAGGAATGGAAATCGATAGTCCTGTAATTTCATTTGTAGGAGAAATTTCCAGCTTAGAATATTTTGATATATTTTTACATTTAAGTACATCATTATAGATATCATGAGAAACTCCTACATCAACCATGTTTTCCTCACCTTTTCCTATTAAAATTGCATTAGTCGGTTTATCATTATCCAAACCATAAAGTATAAGAGTACCTTTCATAACTATCACTTAACAATCTCCTTTATCTGTACAGGTATTGTGTTATAGGGTCTAACAGCTTGTCTTAGCATGATCAATCTATTTTTAGGTCCGGGCACTGATCCTTCAAGTAGAATGTAATCCGATTTTACAATACCATATCGATTAAAGCCACCATTAGGATTTATATCTTTACCGCTTCCAATCTTTAGAACTCTTTTATTAAGATCTGTTCTTCTATGCATACCATGCTGTCCAGCCATAGCCAATGTATGTCTTACTTTTCCTGGAACTTGTTGACCAAGAGATCCAACATGCCTGCGTTTTTTATTAGCATGCCTATTTTGTATTCCTACACCAAATCGCTTGACAGGTCCTTGTGTACCTTTACCTTTAGTTACAGCTATAGCGTCTGTCAATTCTCCTTCTTTGAAAATATCCGACACTTTTAATTCCTTGCCAAGAATTTTCTTAGAATATTCAAGCTTTTCTTTCACATCCTTACCGCCAACATCAATTTCAAAAATCTCGGGAGTCTTCTTATTAATTCCTGATAATCTTGGTTGGGTTGATACTAATAGTCTAATACTTTCAACTCTCTCTAAGCCTTTTTCTATTTCCCCCATTTTTTCCTCAGTCTTGAAATTACTAACAATAATTTTCCTATCAGTATACTTAGGCAAATCTTTACCCCAAACTTCATTAAAAGCTTTTAAACCTTTCACAGTTTTTTCATAAACTCTAATGCCCAAAACCTTCAATGGAGGACAATCTATAACTGTAGTTGGTATAACAATATCCTGTCCGAAAGTGGGAGAGCCTTTTTTACTATCGGTTGCTATGCATTGCACCATACCTGCTTTATAGCCAGTAAATACTAAGATTCCTGACTTATCGCTAGATGATATTCTCAACTTTGGATAAATTCTTTTAGCTCTTACTCTAGGCCAAACTCCCATAGATCCTCTTCTTGGTCTTCTCGTGGTTGGCATACTTTATCACTTCAATATATTTAACGGTAATAAATAAATTGTTTTATAATAGAGCTTTTTAGCTTTTTAAACCTTTTAAACAAGTAATTATACCGATTTTTTAATAAATTAAATAGTAAAACAGTTCTATCTATAACCAACAGCTTTTTATATTTTCTTTTACAATATTTAATTATGTCAGATTACTTGTCTAATGATAGTTGTCCTAGGTGCGGTAGTGAAAATATTAGTGGTGAATATGATGATCCTTTAAGAAAAAAGTCAAATGAATTAAAAAATAAAGATCCATTTTTATCATGGTTGTTAGGTCTTTTTACTTTAAAGCAAGGTAAGTACAGGTATTGTAATGATTGCGATA
>CAZPID010000030.1:0-6544 GCA_964586885.1 uncultured archaeon
GCATATAGCACTTCCCTCTCCCAGCTGGTCTTCAAAAGGTTTTAACATTCCTGTAGTGCACGGAACATTGATTTTACCTTTAGATATCCACTCGCTTCTCCATTTATATGACTTTGCTATATCTTCGTCAACTCCTTTGTACTTAATGAAACGGTCTTCCTCGCTGATATTTTCTGGTTCATTTACTGGTGTTGCTGCTTTTACAGCTTTCCAAGAATCTAATCTTCCCCATCCATAATCTACATCCTTGCCAGGTGTTCCTAAATCTTTTGCTGTATTAAACAAAATTTTTTCAATCTGATCTGGCGTTAGCTCAGGATTCTTTTCCTTCATAAGTGCTATTGTTCCGGCTACCATTGGTGCTGCAGTACTTGTACCTGATCCAATTACATAAGTAGAATTACCAAGTGAAGGAGATAGTATATTTACCCCTGGAGCTACAATATCCAATGGAAGTCCTCTGCTAGAAAACCCAGCAATAACATCATTTTCATCAACTGCACCAACTGTTATAACATGACTTATACAAGCCGGTACCCATAGTCCTTCATTTCCATGATTACCAGCTCCTACAACTAATAAAACTCCTTTATCTCTTGCATACTGAATAGCTTTTGTTAATTCTGGGTAAGAATCATCGCAAAAGTCACGTGTATAATCATGTAAGGAATTTGTAGAGTTTAATTTAAAACCTATACTTATATTTATTGCATCTACATTGAAGTCGTCTTCTGTTCCATGTTTGCCATCAGGACCATCTACCACCCAATAAATTACACGTGTTAAATCACTTATAGAAAACTCTTCATTATGAGCAAGAACTCTATAATCATAATCAAAAATATTATGCTTAAAAATTTTGGCTGCAATTATTCCTGCATCTGGTGCTACACCTTTAGCTATAGGATTCAAATCATCTGGCACAATATAAGGTGTTCTATCTGCTATAATGTTTTTAGCTGTGTAAAGTCCGTCTGATGTTATAATACCAGAAATATGACTACCATGACCTCTACGATCCATTGGATCATCATCATGCTCGGCGAAATCATGTCCGCTAATATAGCTAGAAGAAAGCTCTGGATGTTTATAATTATATCCTGAATCAATTACAGCTACTGTTCTACCTTTACCTGTTATTCCAGATTCATGCACCAAGTCTGCTCCTATCTGTGTCTTGTCTGGAGAATTAAAAGACTCTAAAACAGGACGTCCAGGAGAAAAATTGGGAGATATCGATCCAAAAGAATTTTTTTCTTTACCTATTGATTTGTCTATGAAATTATCTTCTTCAGCAAAAGCTTCTTGCGGATCAAATGTATCTGATAAACCTCCTACACCGCCAGTTAAAACTAGCATCGCACCAGTTGCTACTGCAACTAGAGGTTTCCAAATACTAATTTTACTTTCTTTCTTACTGACATTTCTATATTCATTGTTGTTTTCTTTTATCGAGCTATAATTTTCTTCAAAAATATTAAATACATATTCTTTAGTTAATTCTAGATGTTCGGGCTTTCTCATTACCATTTGATTATAGAAATTCATAGGATCGAATTCAGAAAGCTTGTAGAACTGTTTTGTTGTTATTCCTAATTCCTTAGAAATATAATCTGCTTTGTTTCCAATTTCACGACATGTACTGATTACGTTTGATTTATGGGCATTGAGTAAAATTGTTTGTAATCTCATTTTGACTCACTTTTCTTATTAGTGTGCTATTTGCACTTAAAAATAATATGGTACTTAAATTTAAGTAATCCTTCATTTTGTTGATTAAATTCTATAAGTCACAATTACTAAATTTTAGTTAATGAGATTGAATGAGTTTGAAGGTAAAACTATTCTCAAAAAATATGGTGTAGATATACCGAAAGGGCATTTGATAAATAAATTAAACGACTTAGATAAAATAGATTTTTCAGAATATGTAATTAAAGCACAGGTATCATTTGGCGAAAGAAAGAAATCTGGTCTGATAAAAATTGCCAATAAAGACAATCTTAGAAAAGAAGTTGACAGTATTCTTGGGAAAGAATTTAATGGAAAGACCGTAGACTCTGTTCTTGTAGAGCAAAAATTAGATACCGAAAAAGAATTTTATCTTTCACTGGCTTTAGATACTTTTGAAAAAAAGATTGTTTGCATGTTTTCTAAAGAAGGGGGGATTGATATAGAAAGGCTAGCAGAAACAAATCCTGAAAAGATTACAAAATTTTTTGTTGAGAATGAAGATTCTATAAAAGAAGTATTGAAAGATTATCCTGATGTTTCTTTGATTGCATTGAAATTGTATAAGATAATGAAAGAAATGGATGCTGAACTTGTGGAAATAAATCCTATAGCATCTGTTGATGGGAAATTGATTGCTCTAGATTCTAAAGTTATCCTTGATGACAATGCTTTATTCCGTCATAAGGATTATGTAAATGTAAAGAAAAGCAAGTTAGATAAATTTGAAAGAAGGGCATGGGAATGTAGATTGCACTTTGTTGACTTGGATGGAGATGTGGGAATAGTAGGTGTCGGTGCAGGATTAGTAATGGCAACAATGGACTTGATTAATTTTCATGGAATGAAACCAGCTTTCTTCCTAGACGCAGGTGGCGGCGCTGATACTGAGAGAATGAAATGTGCTATGGAAATTATTTCTCGAAGGAAGCCGAGAAAAGTATTCTTAAATATTTTTGGTGGGATAACTAGATGTAACGAGATAGCAGATGCCATTGCTCAGTATAAAAAAGAACACGGTATTAAAATTCCTATGGTTATTAGAATAGTTGGAACGAATGAAAAACAAGCTAGAGAAATTCTTGAGAAGAATGATATAGAACATGTTAGTTCTGTTGAAGATGCTGTAAAAAAATTGGAGGAGATTTAAATGTCTATATTGATTGATGAAACCATTAAGTGTATAGTACAAGGAGCAACGGGCAGACATGCAAGTTTTCATATTCCATTAATGAAACGCCATCATACAAACATAGTAGCAGGCATGACACCAGAGAAAGGTGGACAGAAAGTTTATGATGTACCAGTTTTTAATTCCGTAAAAGAAGCACTAGATGAACATGAAGCTAATTGGTCTATTATTTTTGTTCCTGCGCCATTCGCTAAATCAGCAACAATCGAAGCACTAGAAAATAACCTAAATATTGTTATCATAACGGAGGGAATGCCTGTGTTAGACATGCTAGAAGTTGTAAAAATTGCTAGGCAAAATAATTTGACAGTCATCGGACCAAACACGCCAGGAATAATTTCTGTTGATAAAAGCAAGCTTGGGATTATTCCGAACAACATAGTAAAAAAAGGGAATGTTGGTGTTGTCTCCAGGTCTGGAACGCTTACATACGAAGTTGTAACAAGCTTGACAAAAAACAGAATTGGTCAAAGTACAGTTGTGGGTATTGGTGGGGATAGAATAGCTGGTACTAATTTTATTGAAATTTTAAAACTTTTTGAAAAAGATGATGAGACAGAAAAGATAGTTTTAGTTGGAGAAATTGGCGGTAATCAAGAGGAGAAGGCTGCTGAATTTATTAAGGATAATGTATCTAAACCTGTAGTTGCATATATAGCTGGCTTGACTGCACCTAAAGGAAAATCAATGGGGCATGCTGGAGCTATAATTTATGGAAATGTTGGTACTGCTGAATCAAAGATTAGTGCATTGGAAAGTGTGGGAGTAAAGATAGCTAAAACGCCATACGAAGTGTACAAAATGCTTTAAAGTTTAAGATTATTAGGTTAATGAAATTTCGGGATGTCTTTGCAGTGTTTCTCTAGAAGGTAAATAGATTGCTCCGTCGACAGAATCATGAAGTCTTTTCTTAACTCTAAATGGTCCAGTTTCACTAAGAACCAATGTCTTGGAATTACCACCTACTTCAAAATCCCAGTCAATAATCTTTACTAGTCTGTATCCCCCATTTTTTTCAGGAAATGCTAGATAGTCTCCAGGTCGAGCCATAGATACAGCACTGTCTTGTAATTCTTGATTTCTATCATATCTTCCAATAAGCTCGGGTACGTCAAACATTTTATTTAACACCTCAATTAATAACTAGTATAAAAGAAAAACTATTTAAGTTTTTAATCTCTCTCCTTTGCCGTTGTTGAAAAGTATTGGGGATTGAGAAATAAATATTCGTGGTAATAAATAATCCTTTAGAAAAACAGATTTTACATATAATGATTTTTAAGTTCTACATAAGCTTTCCAATTTTCAGTTATTCTAGATTTATGTTCTTCGCTGACTTTCTTCACAACTTTTCCTGGTATTCCTATTACTATACTTTCGCTTGGAATCTTTGCTCCTTCTGTAACTACAGAGCCAGCTCCAATAATACACCAATCTCCAATTTCCGCACCTTCTAGAATTATAGAACCCATACCAATTATACAATTATTTCCAATTACACATCCATGAACTATAGCATTATGGCCAACAGAAACATTATCGCCAACTATAGTAGGGAATCTATCTACAGTACCATGAAGAACTGAATTATCTTGAACGCTAGTGTTTTTACCGATTTTTATATAATGTGAATCTCCTCTGAGAACAGCGCCATGCCAAATACTTGAATTTTCACCTATCTCAACGTCTCCAATAATTTCTGCACTATCGGCTATGTAGACTGTTTCATCTATCTTTGGCTTTTTACCGTTAAACTCAGCTAACATACTATCACCCCTATTAAATAAGCTTCATTCTAAATAATTTAACTTATGGTAAATGTAGTTAGTATTTCCAGTAGTGTTCCTAAGCATAGATATAAAACTGAAGATATGATTGATAAGTTTCCCTCAGAGATATCGGAAGAAGTAAAACAAAATATACTGAATCTAGGCGTAAATTATAGAAATCTTCTTTTTCCATTGGAAGATTCTAATTCCAAAGAAATTTCTGAAGATATATCAAACGTTGCAATAGATGCTATTAAAAAATGTGTAAAAGCCGCAGGCTTAGGCTATAATGATATAAATCATTTAGTTGTAACTTCAGATGCAAGCGATTATCTATGTCCTGGATTGAGCAGTACTATTGTAGGTAAACTCGAACTAGATCCTTTTATTCATCATCTAAACATTCAAGGCATGGCATGTACAGCTTTTTCAGAATCTCTTAAAGTTGCTGATAACATATTATCTAGTTCTACAAATGACAATGTACTTGTTGTAGTTTCTGGTTGTAATTCTACTTGGTTTATACCACCTACTAAAGCTTTTGATAAAATTATCGGTCCAAAAGAAATCAAAGAATCTATAGATAAAAATTCACAATCAATTGAATTCAAGAAATGGATACTTTTAATTCAAGCTTTTCTATTTGGTGATGGTGTGTCTGCATTTATAGTAAGGAAAAATTCTGATAACAGTTTAGCAGAAATAAAAAATATTGAAAGCGTTACAAATTTGGATAGCGATGATAGGAATGCTGCATTTTACAAACTTGGTATAAACAGCAAGGATTTCAAAACAGAAATATTTTCAAGACTAGGAAGCACTTTGCCTGAGCTTGGAGTAAAATACAGTAAGATTGTATTTGAAAGGCTTATGAAAAATTCCCCTGTTAAAGATATAGAAAAGTGGATTGTACATACTGGTAGTAAAAGTATTCTTGACACTATAGCTGGTTTTTATAAAATTGATATGGAGAAAATTAAAGAGTCTTATGAAGTATTAGCTAATTATGGAAATCTGGCAGGAGCAAGTTTACCTTTCATACTAGAAAAAATAATTAATGATGGTAATGTTAAAAAAGAAAGCAATGGTATCGCATTAGGGTTTGGATGGGGATTTAGTGCTTGTGCATGCTCTATGAAATTTGGTTGATTGATTATGAAAGCTGTTACAATTCATGAACATGGTGGAATAGATAAATTAATTTATGAAGATGTCGAAAAGCCGAAAGTATCTTCTAATGATGTTTTAGTTAAAGTAAAAGCATGTGGCATAAATCACTTAGATATTTGGACAAGAAAAGGTGTTGTAGATAGGAAAGTTGAATTTCCACATATCCTTGGAACGGACATAGCTGGTGAGACTGAAGATGGGGAAAGAGTTGTAGTAAAACCTTTAATCGGTTGTGGTAAATGTAAGTTCTGTTCATCAGGAAGAGATAATTATTGTAAAAAAAGAACTGTTTTAGGAGTTCATATTTGGGGCGGGTATGCAGAATATGTTAAAGTACCGAAAGAAAATGTAATTAAACTTCCTGAGAACGTTAGTTTTGATCAAGCTGCTTGTATTCCAATAGCTTTTGTTACTGCCTGGAACATGTTGGTAAATAAAGCAAAAATTAACTTTGGAGAAAAAGTTCTGATTCTAGGAGCTGGAAGTAATGTTGGTAGCGCAGCTATACAAATTGCTAAATTATTTAACGCAGATGTAATTACTACTGTTGGCGGTGAGGATAAGATTAAGAAAGCAAAAAACATTGGGGCAGGTCATGTGATCAATCATAAGACGCAGGATATCTATGAAGAGGTAAAGAAGCTTACCAATGGTGAAGGTGTTGACATAGTTGTAGAGCATA
>CAZPID010000031.1:0-6520 GCA_964586885.1 uncultured archaeon
GTAGACACTAAGGCTGGGCAAAATCTTTTTGGAGACAATCTTAATGTTCGTGCACAATCTTCTGAAACATTTAAGATATCTTTTTCAGTGCCAGCTTGTACATCAGATGATATAGTAAAATTTACAATTTCCGCCACTTCTGTAAATGATAACAGTATTAGCAGTTCTAAAGGGTTGGATTTAAGAATATCAGGATATACGACTTGTATAGTTACGCCTGGTGAGGATAAAGACAATGTTAAGCCTGGTGACACAGTAAGCATTGATACAACTGTGAAAAACCTTGTATCATATGCCGTAGCTGATAGCGTGCTTAAAGTAGAGATATTAAAAGATGATGAAGTATTGAAAAGTTCTGAAACCGTTTTATTTGTACCAAAACAAGACAGTAAAGAATCTTCTCTGAGTTATACTTTTGATAAATATGCTGAGCCCGGCGTTTATGATGTAAAAGTTACTTTAATTGATGGGGATGGCAAAACAATAGACTCAGGATCAGTTAAACTTAAAGTAAATGAGGTTAAGAGTGTTGTCCAATCAGAAACAGAAAATAACTATGTGCTTGTCAAAGAGATTACTACAACATTCAAAAATGAAGGTAATGTAAAGTCTGGTGCTGATACTCTTGTTGCAGAAATTCCTGGTTATTTGAATCTGTTTTTCAGAACCATTACAGAATCATCAGATAAATCTTCATCTGATGGAAATGTTGTTTATTCATGGCAAATTCCATCTTTGGATCCTGGTGAAACTCATGTAGTAAAATACAGAATACTGTTCTTGAATGAATGGGTAATAGCTATAATTGTTGCTATCGTACTTTTTGTATTGTATTTGAGCTTTTACTCGATTTCCATAACTAAAATGTACTGGCACAAGGGAGCTCTGGAAAAAAATAAAGAAATAACAATATCTTTGGAATTAAAAAACAAAGGATTCAGAGAAATAAAGGACATTATAATAACTGATAGGATATCACATGCGTTAAAAATAGTAGAAAAGTTTGCTACACTTAAACCAACAATCAGGAAAATTGGCGGTGTAAGGGAGCTTGTTTGGAGGATAGCTTCAATGAAACCTAAGGAGGTAAGAATTCTAACATACAAGATAAAGCCTTCTGTGGAAATAATAGGAACATTAAATTTAGCTGGAGCAAAGGCCGCATTTCAAGGCGTAAGAGGTAAAAAATTCGTAAAAATATCCAATAAAGTTGTAGTTAAATAATTTAATTCTGATAATATAATTATAGAAGGTGATTAGATGGGTCTGTTTGTGTATATAGTTCTGTTAATTTTAATAGTATTATTCTTCGGGCCATTGTTTATAGGCTTTATGAAATATTTACTTAGCTGCTTTTCAAAAGATGCATGTGATACTGATGTTATTTTATCAAGTTTACAAGACATGTTCGACTTTACTGTAGGTAGAATATTCGAACTTTTCCCCAACGGCGATACTAAAAAATAGCCATCATTTCAATCTATAAAGTATTTTTAATTCTTTGTACTAAATTATTATATTACCCCCTGTAACTCAATGGTAGAGTGTCCGCCTGTAGATCTTTGCTATGGCATTGGTCATCCAGGAGATGCTCGTATAGAAAGCGGAATGTTGCTGGTTCGAATCCGGTCAGGGGGATTAAATCGAAAGGTTTATAAATGTTTACTTTTAACTAGTAAGTATGGCACAATACGCAACTTGTTATGAAGATAAGGACTTGAATCAACTAAAGGAAAGTTTAGAAAAAGAAGGCTTTTATGTAAATGATCTTATGAATAAAAGACATAACACTGAACCTGCACAAAATGGCTATTTAGAAGTAAAAACTGATGGAGTTTATAGAGCACAATTCTTTCCAAATAGAGTTTTAATCAAGTATCCTGATTCTAATTTAAATGAGAAACTAACAAAAAAGTCAAATGATGACTTAAAATTTCTAGAATTTATTAACAGTGAATATGGTAAAGTAATATAACACTATACTCAATCGATAATTTCTATGAAGTCACCGAAAAGGGCTTAAAGTTTATTATTAATATAAATTATGATCAAAATGGAAAAGGACTATTTAATACGCATCTATAATTTTATTGATAAACTTGTAACATCCTCGGACATTGGTATAATTGAATGGTATCATGCAAAGAATCATGCAATAACTATTTTTTGTGAATATTATAATTTACAAAGAAGTGACTCAAGTATTATACCAGAACATGTAGCTGCGGCTGCTTTTTATGCGGCTTTAAATACTTCTTCAAATGGTAGATATTCAGAAAACCGGAAGCTAGCAGATGAAGCTGTTCCTAAAGCAATGAAAAAACTTGGGTATTCTTTTGAAGGTATAAAAACAATTGTAAATGAAATCAAAAAAGAAAAATTACAGAAGTTGCCCATTGTTATACCTCAAGATGATAATAAAAATCCCATCGTAATGATATTTGATGAAGATTATGACGCTTATGTAAGCTTATTACCGTCGGAGTATTCTAAATATTGTGAGACTCATACTGGTAAAAAAAGAAAATTAGAAGATGCTGTATTACAAGTAAACTACTTATAAATTTATTCCCATAATTAGTAAACATGGCTCTGCATGAAGTTAGATACAGTTTAACAAAGAAAAATTTTGACAAGCTAAAGAAAAGTTTAGAAAACAAAGGCTTTACTATAATAGACAACAGAAGAGATGGGTTAAATCCAGAATATAAAGTATTTGACGGTTCTTTGGAAGTGTATACTGAAAAAAAGTGGTGGGGAAATTGTTATCATTTTGCCAATTTATATCCAAAGAAAGCTCAAGTTTGGCGCAGTGAATTGGAAGAAGGACATCCTACTGAAAAAGATTTGAAATTACTGAAAATAATTGAAAGAGAATACAGATGGAACCATCCTTATATTTTGCATTTGTGAATTTTAGCTGACAATAAAATCTTTAAAAACTATTAGGAGCAATTAATTTATTGGTTAGCGATCAAAAAGAGGGGGAAACACCTGTTCCCATTTCGAACACAGCAGTTAAGACCCTCGTTGTAGTAAGCTGTACTCTGCGAAAGTAGGGGAAATTTACTAAGTCGCCAACCGCTCTTTTTTAAATATTAATTAGAAATTCTATTGTATACTAAAGTTTATCTGTGCTCCCTTCGTCTAGCCCGGTTAAACAATAGCCGTTAGGATTCGAGCTTCTCGAGCTTGAGACATGGGTTCAAATCCCATAGGGAGCATACCTTTTCTTTTTGGATTTGATGATTTATTTCAACTATTTAAATTTAAATGCCATTAATTTAATAAAGTGATTTCATGGAAACGTGGTCAACACATATTGATTTAAATTCACCAGACCAAAAAGAGATGTATAAAGAGGCATTTTGCCGTTACGTAAAGGAAAAAGTATTGGGTCACTATGATGCTGATGAAGGTTCCCATCAATTTCAACTCTTTGATTTCGAAACTAATGGAGATTATTTTCCGTATAAAGCTACTGTAGCAACTGTCCATAATTGGGGGGAAGGTAATATAAGAAACCGAGTAACATTACATCAATATAAAATTAGGCCAGTTCAACAAAAAGGAGATTTGTCAAAAGTAGCCTTGGAAATAGTAGAAAAAAACAGTTTCGATTTGTATAATGCTGACCCAGAAAAACTTTCTGCTATAGTAAATTCACTTAAGTAAAACTTTGAAAATTATCTCTTAGTGAAAAAGTCTTTACATACTCTTTCATAATCTTCAGGTAATCCTATATCATTCCAATATCCTTCATGTTTGTAAGCAAACATCCTGCCTTCTTCTACAATCTTAGGAAAAACTTCATTTTCTATAGAAACTTTATCATCATGCTTTATGTGATTAAATATAGCAGGCTCTAAAACATACATGCCGGCATTTATCCATCCTGAAGAAGGATACTTTGGTTTCTCTAAAAAATCCATAACTTTACCATCACTATCACTTTTAACCAAGCCAAATCCTTTTGTAGCCTTTACTTTTGTTACAACAATTGTAGCTAAGGCATTGTTTTCTTTGTGAAATTGCAGTACTTCTTTCATCTTCAAATTTCTAAATATAACATCACCATTCAATGCAAAAAATGTAGAATTTATAAACTTCTCAGCATTCTTTATAGCACCTGCTGTACCCACAGGTTTATGTTCTGTAGAATAATCTATCTTAACGCCAATATTTGAGCCATCATTGAAATATTTTATTATCTGTTCCCCAAGATAGCCTATAGCTAGGACAAAATTGTAGATTCCTTGATCCTTAAAGTATCTTATAGTATGCTCCAATAAAGGTCTATAACCCAATGGCAGCATGGGCTTTGGAGTAGAAAGTGTAAGTGGCCTCATTCTAGTCCCTTCACCGCCACATAGAATTAAAGCCTTCGTTGATTCTCTGGATAGCTTTTCCTTTATAGCTTCAGTAATAAAACTAGACTTTTTTCTATCAGGTACATGATTACATAACTGTTTCCATACGTCTGGTGGGAATTCTATTGATGTCCTATGTTTCATACTATCCGCTCTTTATACATTGCTATATGTACATATAAGGTTTATGTATATACTTAAATATTATAAATATATGATTAAAGTTGGCGTCAATGGCTACGGTGTTATTGGAAGGCGAGTAGCAGATGCTGTTTCTAAACAGGATGACATGAAGTTAATTGGGATAGCAAAACCTAGTCCAGACTATAAGGCCAAGATTGCTTTACAGAAAGGATTTGATTTATACGCCGTAAGTGATGCAGATAATTTTAAAAAAGCTGGATTAGATGTTAAAGGCAATCTTGAAGATCTTCTTGGAAAAGTTGATGTTATTGTTGACTGCACGCCCGGAAAAGTAGGTGCGGAAAATAAAAAAATATATGAAAAATTTGGAGTCAAAGCTATTTGGCAAGGTGGAGAAAAACATGAGATAGCTGGTTTGTCATTCAATTCTTATGTTAATTATCAAAAAGCCTTGGGGGCAAAATATCTCAGAGTAGTTTCCTGTAACACTACAGGATTACTTAGAACTCTTTGGCCTCTTTACAAAGAAGTTGGAATTCAAGAAGTAAACGCATTCTTAATAAGAAGAGCTGCTGATCCATCAGAAAGTAAGAAAGGCCCAATAAATGCAATAGAACCATCTTTAGATATACCATCACATCATGGTCCAGATGTACAAACTGTGATACCTGAAATGAAAATAGAAACTGCAGCTGTCAAAGTTCCAACAACATTGATGCATTTACATTATGTAAAGACTAAATTGAATAAAAAAATAAGCGTAGAAGAAGTTTTATCTATATGGAAAAAATATTCAAGGATAAAACTGTTTTCCGATAAAGACGGCATTAAATCTACAGCACAGATAATGGACTTTGCTCGAGATTTGGGAAGATCTAGAAGCGATCTTTTTGAAATTGCAGTATGGGACAAAATAAACATCATAGATTCTACATTACATTATTTCCAGGCAGTCCATCAAGAATCAGATGTTGTTCCAGAAAACATAGATGCTATTAGAGCAATGTTTAAATTAGAAAAAGATGGGAATAAATCTATAGAAAAAACTGATAAAAGTTTAGGAATAGGTGGTTGAAAGTGAAAATAACACTTAGTGTAATAAAAGCTGACGTAGGAAGCATCGGCGGGCACACAAAACCAAGTGAAGAATTGTTGAAATCTGTAAAGGATTTCATCCAAAAAAATAGCAAAGGCTTGGTCATCGATATCTATATTGGTTACACTGGCGACGACATACATATTATTCTCAGCCATACTAAAGGTGTCAACAACTCTGAAATTCATAAACTTTGTTGGGATGCATTTAAAGCCGGTACAGAAGTTGCAAAGAAGCAAAGCTTGTATGGCGCTGGACAAGATTTATTGAAAGATTCTTTTTCTGGTAATGTAAAAGGTATGGGTCCAGGTGTTGCTGAAATGGAATTTGAAGAAAGGCTGAATGAAGCATTTGCAGTATTTACAGCAGACAAGACAGAACCTGGTGCATTCAACCATCCATTTTATAAACTATTCTGCGAACCTTCATCAAATACAGGTTTGATTTTAAATCCTTCTTTAACAAACGGCGTAACAATGGTTGTAATGGATGTAGTTAGTGGAAAAAAAGCTGAGTTGAACATACCACAAGATAATTTTCTGATTGCTGCTGTACTTATGTACCCAGGAAGATATGTAATAGATTCTGTTAAAAATCAAGATGGCGATCCAATACTTGCAGCGACTACAGATAGATTACATAACATTGCTGGAACCTATGTTGGAAAAGATGACCCTGCTGCTATTATCAGATTACAAAAGAAGTTTCCAGCAACAGAAGAAGCATGTTCCGTTTTTAAAACCGTACATTATGTTGCAGGTAATACTAGAGGAAGCCATCACTTGCCATTGATGCCTGTAAAGATGAAATCTTCTGCCAGCAGTAATTTCTGTATACCAATTATAAGTTGCGTTCTTTTCAGCATGCATGAAGGGAAATTTACAGCATTTACTGATGGGTTTGATACACC
>CAZPID010000032.1:0-6411 GCA_964586885.1 uncultured archaeon
AGGAGAAATTGTATAAATTTGATCTTAAATCTAAGAAAAAAGCATTCGTAATCGATACTCCCCCACCGTACGGAAGCGGTAGGCCATGGCATGTTGGCGCTACAATTCATTATTCACAAATAGACATGATAGCACGTACTGCAAGAATGCTTGGATTTAACGTGTTTTTCCCAATAGGAATAGACAGAAATGGCATAGGCGTAGAAAGATACGTAGAAAAGAAATTCAACATAAGCTTACATAATACACCAAGAGAAAAATTTATCGAACATTGTAAGCAAGCTTTAGATGAATTGGAAGCAGAAATGATACAAACTCTTAAAACTTTAGGATTCTCAGCAGATTTTGAAAATAAATATAGAACAGATTCGGAGGAATACAGGAAATTGACGCAAGCAACTTTTATAGAACTTTGGAAAAGAGGATTGATATACGAAGCCACACGTCCTAACAACTATTGTATAGACTGCGCTACTACTATAGCAGATGCTGAGATTGTTTACGAAGACAAGCCTACAGTGCTGCATTATATAAAATTTAAAGTTAAAGAAACAGGAGAAGATTTAATAATTGCTACTACACGGCCAGAATTACTATGTTCATGTCAAATAGTTTTAGTTAATCCAGATGACGATAGACATAAAAAATTAGTTGGAAAGCATGCTATAATACCCCTATATAATAGAGAAGTTGAAATCAAGTCCCATCCTATAGTTAAATCAGAATTAGGTTCTGGCGCAGAGATGGTTTGCAGCTACGGCGATTATAATGATGTCAGATTATTTAGAGAACTCAAGCTCAAAGAGATAATAGCAATTGATAAGAAAGGCAGAATGACCAAGAGCGCAGGCAAGTATGCTGATTTGAAAGTAAATCAATGCAGAAAAAAGATAACAGAAGACCTGGAAATCAGCGGCTTGGTAACAAAAAAAGAAGAAATAACTCACAGAACGCCGACATGCGAACGCAGCCACACCATAATAGAAATAATACCAATGAAGGAATTTTACTTAAAGCAACTGGAGTTTGTCGATGATATAAGAAAGATTGCTGAATCATTAAAATTCCATCCAGAAATTCACAGACAGCTCTTGCTTGATTGGATAGATTCTATATCAATAGACTGGCCCATTTCACGTAGAAGATTTTGTGCAACAGAAATTCCTATATGGTACTGTAAGGAATGTAATAAGCCTCACATACCAAAAGCAGGAAATTATTACAGACCATGGAAAGACAAGGCGCCATTTGATAAATGTGATAATTGCAATTGTAAAGAATTTGTTGGCGAAGAAAGGACCTTTGACACGTGGATGGACTCGAGCATATCACCGCTATTCATTTCTAAATATACGAGCGACAAAGATTTCTTCAAGAAAACTTATCCTAATTCAATCAGACCGCAGAGCAGGGACATTGTTCGTACATGGCTATATTATACACTCTTCAGATGCTACCAGCTCACTGGCGAGATGCCTTTCAAAGACACGTGGGTAATGGGTTATGTTGTTGATGAGAAAGGACAGAAAATGAGCAAGAGTAAAGGTAATGTAATAGATCCGTTGCCCATTCTGGAAAAACATGGCGCAGACATACTAAGATTCTGGGGTGCACAAGAAGCATCACTCGGCAGCAGTTTTAAAGTTTCTGAACAAAGGATATTACAGGTAAGTAATTTCATGACAAAACTGTGGAACATATCAAGATTCATTTCAATGTTTCCAACAGTAAAAAAAATCGAACTAACAGATACAGACAAATGGATACTAAGCGAATTCAACAAATTGGTAGAAAAATGTTTAGAAGGCTACAAGGATTTTAATTTTTACATCCCAGCCAATGCTGTCAGGGAATTTGTTTGGAGCATTTTTGCAGATCATTACATAGAAATGGTAAAACCCAGGGCTTACGGCGAGGGCTTTAGTGAATCAGAACAGAAATCAGCATGGTATACTTTACATACTGTAATGGAAAATATTTTACACTTGCTAGCGCCAATTATTCCGCACATGACAGATTACATAGCACGTCAGATTTATCACGAATATAGCGTTCATAGTGAAGCATTTCCAAAGCCAGAATGGAAATTTGGTTTAGATAATTTAACAAGCAAATTAATGGAATTTAATTCTAATGTATGGAATGAAAAGAAAAAGAAAGGAGCATCACTTAAAGACAATATAGACATGAAGATACCGGAAGACCTGAAAGCTTTTGAGAAAGATTTGAAAGCAATGCATAATTTAAAATGATCTAATTTCTGTTAGTTGGATTTATAAAGATTATTACATTCAATTTTTACAGTGGTGTTATGAGTTTAGACGAGAAAAGAGAGTTAATAAAATTTGCAATAAAATATTCTAAAGAAAATCTTGGTTTTAATATTGGTCATGCTTATGAGAAATATAATAATAGTGGACATAGTTACCATCTAGTTCTTTGGTCTTCTAGAACAAAATTGGAAAGGAATAGAAGAAGTTTCGACAACAAGAGATTGGCAGAAGATAAAATAAAAGAACTAAGTACGCGGAACAAAGATATCAGATATAGGACTTCCGTTGGATTTGGCGGAGCCGATGAGTATTGTACAATAACAAAGTCTTTTTTGATGAAATCACCATCACGTATAGCAGAAGGAATAATTCATGAGAAATGGCACGACTTTATTAAAAAGTTCAGATGTACAGAAAAGAATAAAATAATTAATGAGTCTGTTGCATGTTCCATAGGTTATAATGAAAGTATTAACATTATTAGTCATTTTCACGGTTCGAGTTCTACAGAGTATAAAGATGCAATTGAAACAAAGGAATATAATCTAACAGGATCAAAAATAACAAAATGTTTAGCAGAAACTTTGAATGAACTTTATACCTCCAGTTGTAACTCTATATTGTACGAAACAGAAATCTTAAATAAAAAAAGAGAAATATTAAAAAAATTTAATAAGCAAGCCGAGGAAAAATTAGGATTTATTTATAAAAACAATGCTCATGTAGCCGATTGGTATACTTATGATGCATTATTACCTTTGACAGATAACATTTATAAAAAACACGGCAATCATAAAGCAATTAAAATATTCATCAATGCTATGAAAATTGCAAAAGAAGAAGGATTTAGAAATGGTGTAGAAGAGCTTCTAAAACATTCTGATTCGGATAAAGCTGAATATAGAAAAGTTGTAAACATCTATGCCTAATTGTTTAGAATTTAAACGTTATTTTCCTAAATAAACAAAATACTATTATTGTGGTGATTCAGATTTAACGCAGAAGAGGAATTGAAGATTAAAAAAACATTAAAAGAATTAAGCTCAATAAAAGGAAGACATACAGAACTAGTGTCTTTCTACATACCTTCTGGACATAATCTTGTCGAGGCTGTAAACCAACTTTCGAGTGAAAAATCTACTGCAGTAAACATAAAATCTAAAGCTACAAGAAAAAATGTAGTCGATGCTTTGGAAAAGATAATGCAACACTTGAAATTGTTTAGGAAAACACCAGAAAATGGTTTGATAGTATTTGCTGGTAATGTGTCTCCAGCAGAAGGAAAAACTGATTTAAGGATGTGGTCGTTTCAACCACCAGAAAAAATGAATGTTAAACTATATTGGTGTGATCAAGTTTTTGTACTGGATCCGTTGAAAGAATTAGTTAGAGAAAAGGAGATTTATGGTTTGCTTGTGTTGGATGCAAGCGAAGCTAGCATCGGTTTGTTAAAAGGCAAGCAGATAGTTCGGCTGAAACACATAGATTCTACTGTGCCTGGCAAATCTATAAAAGGTGGAATGTGTGTACACAAGAACACGCTTGTGAATAATGGTAAAATCAGAGAAATCCACAAGCTAAAGGTTGGGGATAAAGTATTGTCATTCAATTTCAAAAAGAACAAACCCACCTTTTCAAAGGTAGAAGCCATAAAGAAAAGAAAATCAAAAGAAGCTTACAGACTGTTGACAGACATAGGCGCTGAGCTGCTGGCTACGAAAGAGCATGTAGTCTTAGTAAAAACATTACTTGGAATTAAAGAGAAAAATGTAGATGAATTAAAAGCTGGAGATACTTTGCTGTCTATAGACTACAAGAACAATCTCAAGCCAGTTAAAATTATTGCAAAATCCAAAGTAAGCAAAAATGATTATTTCTATGACATTCACGTTCCAGGTAATAACAATTTTGTAGCGAACAGCCTGATTATCCACAACAGCCAGATGCGTTACGATAGAGTGAGGGACGATGCTTTGAATGAATTTTTTAGAAAAGTAGCAGAGTTGGCATCAAATATTTTCTTAGACCAGCCTGATTTAAAAGGTGTATTAATAGGAGGACCAGGCCCCAACAAGGACACCTTCAACAGAAAAGAATATCTCAATTATCAAATACAGAAAAAAGTACTTGGCGTTAAGGACATTGGGTATACAGACGAATACGGTTTAAAAGAGCTAGCCACAAGATCACAGGATTTGATAAAAGAAAGCAAGTATGTGAAAGAAAGGGAGCTATTGAAAAAATTCTTTACAGAGATCCAAAAGAACGGTAATGTAGTTTATGGTTATGAAAAAGTTAAGAAAGCCTTGGACATGGGAGCGGTTGATATAATGCTTATTTCTGAAAACTTTTCCATGTATCGAGTAAAGTTTAAATGCCATTGTGGATTTTCCACTGAAAAGGATGTAGCAGAAGACGACAAGAAGCATCTTTGCGATAATTGCAATTCTTTGCTTAAAGTAGAAGAAGAAAATGATCTATCAGAAATTTTAATAAAAGACGCCGAAAAATATGGTACTAAGATTGAATGGATTTCCGTTGATACCGAGGAAGGCAGGCAATTTAGCAAAATAGGAGGCTTGGGAGGACTCCTGAGATACAAGATTAGTTAATTATAAATACTTTTGTTTTAAAATTCTAATTATGACAGAAAATCTTATTACAATGACTGAAAAAGCTGCAGAAAAAGCCAAAGAATTCATGAAAGAAGACAAAGACGCCCCGGAATACCTAAGAGTTTATGTCCAGGGTGGCGGATGCTCCGGATTATCCTATGGAATGGGTTTTGAAAAGAATAAAGACGAAGAAGATATTGTAATTGAACAGTATGGGATCAAATTATTAGTGGATCCATGCAGTTTAGACTCATTAAAAGGAACAGAGTTAGATTACATCGAAGGTTTAAATGAAGCAGGATTCAAATTTAACAATCCTAATGTCACCAAAAACTGTTCTTGCGGCAGTTCTTTCAGTACAGAATAATCAGCTCGCAGTCAGAGACCCCTTGAATTTACTCTCAGACTCAGATTTCTTTACTTTTGTTTCTTTGGTAGCCTGATTACTCTCTATCTTCAGAATATCAGACAACAGCTCGTCTATGGAAGACTTTTTAGTGTCCAGCTTCATCCTCATAAGCTTTTCCCAGACCTTTTCACTGACTCTCAGCATTCTAAACCCAATTTTTTCTTCGGATGCCATGAATAATTTTTGACGTAAAGGTACTTAAAGTTTACAAATTTACAAGTAAACATATTTATGATACTATTAAGGCTTAAATAACCGAAATTTTATTTATTAGATAAGTAGTTCTTAGGTATTGACGATGAAAAATAAAAAATCCAAAAAGAAAGAACAGAAAAGGGTTAAGACTCTAAGAAAAAGAATATTTGAAATATCAACATTGCCAATGATAATTCTTGCTGGTATAACATTCAGGATCTTCTTCTCTTTCACTAGCGTAATAAGAGCAGCACTTTTAACATGGGGGGTAATGGACGGCTTTGCATCGAATTATTTTTACAAGGAAGAGAAATTCTTTCCCTATCAGTTTTTGAGGTATGGTAGGATAGTTTGTAATATGTCAGGAATAATCAACCCGATCGTTCCTATTGTATGGAATGTTGGTGACGGTGCTTATTCTTTGTTTATGTATAGAAAAATGCACACTCATATGGAAAACGCTTCCAGATACGGAAGGATAGTGAATGGAGCTTTACAGGCCGTATTCTAATTAACAAATTTCATTCTGTAAGATGATATTTTTCATCTATCTGTATAGAATCACTGCATCTACTACAGAACCATTCCGGATACATCCTCTCTAGCTGGTCATCGCTTCCCGCGTCAAATCTCTTCTCATCTCCCATCAACATATACCCGTCATCAGGTTTGGGTGCCTTCAAGTCTACAGACTCGTACATGACGCATTTCGGGTCGTCACAGTGCGGTCCGAGCGGCTGCTTTTCTTCTGTTTTCGCGTCAATATAAAAACAATCCAGATAGTGTTTCACCTTAATTATATCATGCCCCATTTCATGAACAGATGTCGAGAGGAGCCTGTTCAGATAAAGATCATAAGGAACCTCTACAGTTTCGCTCGGGGAACCGTCGATTGTCTTAAACCTGTGTGAGGATGTCA
>CAZPID010000033.1:0-6359 GCA_964586885.1 uncultured archaeon
AAAAAAGGTTTTAATAGATCAGGGAGCGGTAACTGGTAATATGTTAGGTTCAAGATATTGTGATGTAGATGAAGTTGGGAATGCAAAATTGTATAGTGAAAATGTATTTCCGATAGCCAGGATGAGCACAACTCATGTAATGCCAGATAAAAATGGTCCTAAAAGTTTAAAAGAGTTGGTAGAAACTAAGAAAGGTAAGGATGTCATATTTACAATAAAGTATGAAGGTTTTTGTGAAACAGATCGAGGGATTTTTGTTTTAGGCAACTCAGATTCAAAAAATTCTAATGTAGAAACTTATTTGTATAAACGTGGTGTTTTGAGACTCATAAGAACTAGGCATATAATGAGTGGTGTTATTTATAATTCTCTTTCTGATATTAAGCTTTCCTCGAATAAATTAATGTCTTATAATGTTGGCCATTGTGGCAAGTCGCCTATAACATCTATTGAAGAAGATTCTTGGGTATCAACATCACAATTAACACCAGTCGCCTTGCTACCATCTATACAGCTTAGAACATATAATTTAAGAACCGTTTAAGATGTTTTAACAATTTCCTTTTTCCTTACAAACAATTCTTTAAACATTTCCTCTTGTTCTGTTGTAATTTTCTCCTTCTGTTCCAAATGAAGTAAAGGTATGAAATTATAAACAATCTTATCTTTAGTCCAGTTCTTAACTAATTTTTTGAACCCTATTCTGCTTATGTTAAGCTTTTTTATCAGCCTTTCTATTTCTGACATCAAATCTTTCAGTCTTTTTTCAATAGCTTCCTCTTCTTCTATTTTATGTTCGAATTGTCTCCGTATGTTTATTCTTCTGGTGTCTTTTCTTTCTCTAACTTCAACGGCTTTTCTCAAAGCTGTTACTAGCTCTTCAAGTGTTATTTGTCTTTTAGGCACTCTTTTCAATGGTATTCCCAATGCCAGAAGTTCTGGCGGCTCTTCGTATGTCATGGGCTTTTGTTCTTCCTCTGGCTCCTCTTCTTCAAAAATAGACAAGTAGTTCGATTTCAATCTTAGTAATATTGCAGCAATGAACACTATCTTTGCCGGTATTCTGAAGTCCAAGTCTTTAGTTGCTTTTAAAAATTTCAAAAAGCCTTCTACAAGCTTGACAAGATTTATGTCCCATGGATTAATGTTTTCTACATTTACTATGTAATAAATTATCTCTTCCCAGCTTTCCTTCTCTATAACTATTTTCAATATATTTTCTTCTTCTGTCATATCAGGCCTTTGGTAATTTCAATCCTATTATCTTAGATTCGCCATCAATCATTGTAACACCAAATAAACTATCAGCATGCTTTAGTGTCGTATCATTGTGGCTTATTATTATAAACTGTGCTTGCTTAGAAAATTCTTTTATAAGAGTTGCTACTTTTTCAGCGTTTTCTTTATCAAATGCGGCATCGATCTCATCAAGGACATAAAATGGCGCTGGCTTGTATTTCTGTATGGATAAAATGAATGAAAGCGCTACTAAAGCCTTTTCTCCGCCTGATAAAGAATCTATGTTTATTAGTTTTTTTCCAGGAGGGCTTGCCTTTATTAAAAGTCCGCTTTCTAGATCATCTGGATTCTCTAGAGCTAAACTCGCATCTCCATCTGTTATCTTGTTGAAAACTTCGTTGAAATAAGAGCTTATCTCATTCATACATTTATAAAACATCTCCTTTCTTTTTTCCTCTATTTCATTTATCATGTTAACTACTGCATTTTTTTCCTCAACTATCTTTTCATATTTAACTTTATAGGATTCGAATTCTGTTTTAAATTTCTCAAATTCTTCCACTGCCTTGAAGTTAATTGGGCCGATTGATGTCAATTCTTGAAATACTTTTTTAACCTGCTGCTCCAAGATGCTTATTTTTTCATCAATGTATTCTATGTTATCATACTGCTGAACCTCTATCTTAGAACTTTCCAAGTCTGCTTCTATTCTTGCTTTCTGTATATTCAGCTTGTTTAAATCTGTTTGTAATTTTAATTTCTTTTCATACAAAAGCCTTCTTCTTTCTGTAAGGGAATCTAATCTATTATCTAAATCTATTCTACGTTTTTCTAATTCGTCCAAACCACTTAACTCTGCGGATTCGGAATATTTCTGCAGGTTTGTCTCAAGTTCTGATATTTCTCTAGAAAGATTATCCATCTCTGCTTTTAGTTTGTCTCTAAGTTCAATATATTCTTGAATATCTTCTTGTTTTCCAGGTTCTTTTTCATGGCGTCTAAACATATAGCCGCCAATCATTGTGCCGCTTCTTTCTACCAAATCACCATCTAAAGTAACCATCCTTAATTTTCCTATGCCTAGTGATTTAGCTATGTCTAAATTATCAACAACTAAAGTGTTTCCAAAAACAAAATCTATTGCACGTAAAAATTTGTTGTCAAAATTTATTAGGTCAGATGCTATGCCGATCACTCCGCTTGTTTTTCTAACTTCTGTGTCATCTAGTTTATGGGATTTTATTTTATTTAATGGTATAAAGGTTGCTCTTCCTATTTTTTCTCTTTTCAAATAGTCTATACACTGCTTTGCCACATCTTCATTATCGACAACAACATTATATAGGCGTCCGCCCGCTGCGGCTTCTATAGCTGATTGATATTTTTTATCAATTTTTATTAAATTGGCGACAATACCGTGTACACCACTTATGCTTGCATCTAATACTGCTTTAACAGCATTTGGTAATGCGCCTGCTAATTCAAGCTGTTTGTTTTCTATTACATGTAGCCTATCGATTGTATTATTAAGTCTTTCTATTTCACGTGTATTGGAAGACAATCGATCTTTTTTAATAAGAAGTTTTGTTCTTAATTCAGATGCTTCTTTATCCCTTTCCATGTTTTTTGATATATCTACTACTTTGCTTGCTATCTGTCTTACTTCTGTTTCCGTATCAGATATGTCTTTCTCTGTTTGATCAAAGTCTTTGTTGGAATTTTTTATTTCTTCTTCTATCTTGGCTGTTTTATCTATAACTTTTTCATAATTCTGGTCAGCTATATCTAGTTTTTTCTTTGCTAGCGATGCTTTTAATGTCTGCAACTGTTTTTGTAAATTTTGATATTTTGTTGCAGAAGCGCTTTCACTTTCTAGCCTTTTGAAAATGTCATAACGCTCGTTTATTATTATCTCCGCTTCTTTCAGTTTTATATCGACAGCATCCAAATCTCTCATTGCTTTTGCTTTCTTTTCTGAATATTCTGCTATTCCAGATATTTCATCAATTATTAATCTTCTTTCTATAGGATTGGTTTCTATTATCTGAGTAATGTCTCCTTGGAAAACTATGTTGTAGCCATTCGGCCTTATCCTTGCTGCTGAAAGGAATTCGATTATCTTTTCCCTGGTTACAATTTTTCCATTTAATCTGAAAACCGATACCCCTTTTTGATTTACTTTTCTAGTTATATAGACTTCTTTATCATCAGAAGGAAATGCTTTTTTTGAATTATCAAAATAAATGCTAACAGATGTATGGTCAGCTGGCTTCTTTTTATCCGAACCAAAGTATATCAGCTCATTCAGCCTGCCTGCTCTCATGGATTTTGCAGATGTTCTACCTAAGACAAAACCTATTGCATCCATTATGTTACTCTTACCCGCGCCGTTTGGACCTGTTACAACAACAAACCCCGGCAAGAACGGAATTGATATTTTCTTGTTAAAACTCTTAAATCCTTGTAGTGTAAGCTTAGTAATCATTGTTTCCAAGACTAATGCACCCTTAAATATAATTTAAGATGTCATGTTGAATAAATGTTGATATAGATTTTTTATTCAATAAAGTTAAAAGTTATTACATGAAAGCCTTGGCAATTACCCAAACAATACTTTTAGTTATGGCAATATTTGTTCTTGCTCTCATTAGTTATCTTGTTTATACTCAGTATATTGCTGGTAGCGAGCAGTTTGATAAAAGTAAATGTCAGAGTAGTCTTGTAAGCATATGTACTGCCTGTAAGACATGTGTTACTGGATTGGGTGGAGAATGGTCAGATAACATATGTCCTAGAGATAGTAGAGCAGCCTGTGATAAGTTATGTGAACGTCCTGTAAATTGTCCTAAACTTGTTCTAGGTGCATGTAGTAATCAGTATGTAGATACTCGGGAATGTGCTTCCATAGGAATAAATTAAGAAATTTACTAGTATCAAAACTAAGTAAAGTGTCTTTTTACAAAAACTGTCTTCCTATAGTTTACCCTGCTTTCTCAGAACTTTCCTCAGTTTTCTCTTCTTTAGCTTCTTCAGACACTTCTTCCTCTTTTACAGCTTCTTCTGATGCTTCTTCTTTAGCTTCTGTAGTTTCTGCTGGTTTTTCTTCTGTAGTTTCTGATGCTTCTTCTTTAGTTTCTGTAGTTTCTGCTGGTTTTTCTTCTGTAGTTTCTGATGCTTCTTCTTTTGTTTCTGTTGCTTCTGCTGGCTTTTCTTCTGTAGTTTCTGTTGCTTCTTCTTTAGCTTCTGTAGTTTCTGCTGGCTTTTCTTCTGCGCCCTCGCCGACTTTTTCGCCTACTGCGAAACTTCTGCCCACACTGGTTATTTTGATTTTAACTTTATCGTCTTTCTTAGTGTTGGCAACGAATATAACAAAGTTGCTAACTCTAGCTATACCGTCCCCTTTGGCGCCTACTTCTGCTATGACTACATCGTATTCTTTACCTACTTCCACTGGTTTTGGAAGATCGAAAGATGGTTGTCTTCTGAAATTGTCTCTTCTAAACATTTTAGTAACCTCCATTAAATTTTAGTTCCTGAAATCAGATAGTTTAAACTTTAAGATTTCTAGGACAAGTAAAAGTGAAAACAGCTTTCCTTAATAGTTCCTTAATAGGTCCTCCTTAGATTAATATAATTGTTAAGCTTATAAAGTTTTCTATTCATCAGATATTTAACTACTCGAAAGTGATAGGACAGTAAAGCTTTTAAAGTTTTCTGTTCATATGGTATTTAGTCAATTTGAGGTGAAAGGAAGATGTTAGCATCTACAAAAGCAATGGATTCGTTGAAAACGATAGGATTGAATTTATATGAAAGAAAGCTGTGGGTGGCTTTGTTAGCCAAAGGTACTTCTACTGCAGGAGAGCTTTCACAGATGTCAAATGTTCCAAGATCAAGAACTTACGATATTCTAGAGAGCTTGACAGAAAAAGGATTTGTAATCACGCAGGTAGGGAAGCCTGTCAGGTTTGTTGCAATAAAACCAGAAGAAGCTTTAGAAAGAGTAAAAAGAAAAATGGTGGCTGATACAGAAGAGATGACGAATAGAATTGACGAATTAAAGAAATCTGCTGTTGTAAGAGAACTGAAAGAACTTTTTGGAAAAGGCATTAAAACAGTAGTGCCAGAAGAGATGACTGGAACAATAAAAGGCAAGCATCAGCTACATCACCAGGTTTCATCTATGTTTAAGAACGCGAACAAAAAGATACACATTGCTACAAATGCTGATGGCTTGAAAGAATTAAATCAAAATCATTATAATCATCTTAAAAAGGCTAAGAACAAAGGTGTGGATATAAAAATAGTTTCTGTGGTTAATGATGACTGTAAAGATGCTGTTAAATCCTTGAGCTCTGTTGCCAAGGTTAAAGAATCTAAAAGTAAAGTGAAGGGTAATTTTCTTATTGTAGATGGTAATGAAAGCATTCTAGCTTTAACTGATCCTGGAAAGACTCATGAGACGCAGCACTTGGCTATTTGGAGCAGAAGTGAGCATGCTAATTCTGATGTCTTAGGGCCTTTATTTGAAATGATTTGGGAAAAGTCTAATTCTTTATAGATTTATTTAAAATTTTTAACATCGTTCTCTATTTGCTTAATAAAATCTCCTAAACTAACTCCAAACTTAACTTTACCTTCTCTTGTCCTGACAGCTATAGAATTGTTTTTTTCTTCCTTACCCCCAACCACAATCATCAAGTTAATTTTTTGAACCTGCGCCTCCCTTATCTTATATTCTATCTTGCCTGATCCTTCATCCATTTCTGCTCTTATTGCAGCTTTACTTAAAGCTTCGGTTACTTTTTTGGCGTAATCCTTATTTTCATCAGATATGGGCAGTACTTTTACCTGTACAGGAGACAGCCACAGTGGAAACTTGCCTTGATAATGCTCCACTAGGATTCCCATAAACCTTTCCAAGCTACCATAAATAGCTCTATGTATAATTACTGGCCTTTTAGGCTTGCCGTCTTTGCCAGTGTAGGAAACATCAAATCTTTCCGGCATTTGAAAATCTATTTGTATAGTAGCAAGTTGCCATGATCTGCCGAGAGAATCCTTTATGTGAAAATCTATCTTAGGACCGTAGAATAACCCCTCGCCTTTATTGATCTTGT
>CAZPID010000034.1:0-6341 GCA_964586885.1 uncultured archaeon
GTGGCGCTGATCGTATAATCGGTGGCGTTGGTATTGATACCTTTGGTATTCAGTGAAGACACAATAATAGATGAAGGCGCAGAAGGCAGATTGTAATGGGTACGATGAGTGATAAAACCATTTTGCTCTATTTTATACTTTGACTTTGAATTAAATATTATATATAAAATAAATGCAAGTAGTAAAAGAACCTTGAATAATCCCTGAGGGCATTTTAGTTAATTTGAAATTCGTTGGGCTTCGGGTCCGCTTTTTAACTAAATTATATATTCTTATGCTATAGTATTTTATGGTAAAAAATCTAGCGACATGGGGACAAAGATTCTGGGCCTGGTTAATAGATATACTTATTGTAGGATTTGCCGCAGGATTTACGTATCCATTTTGGGGAATTGCTGGTGGAAGTCTTATTTTCTTTCTCTATTGGACAATTCTTGAATTCTATCGCGGACAGTCAATTGGAAAAATTGCATTCAGCATAAAAGTTGTAAACAAAAATGGGGGAAAAATTACTCTTGTACAATCTGCTTTACAAAGTTTTGGGAAAGCTTTCTTGCTATCAATTGATGTAATAGTTGGATTGATTGTTTTTCGAAAGGAAAACCAGAGACTGTTTAATAAAGTTTCCAATACTTTCGTTGTAAATGCTAAGTAATTCAAGCTGATTCTTTTATCAAAGGCATTATGCCTTGCTGTCTTCTCACTTTTCCATTTTTCAAATCTTCACAGTATTTTTTGAGCATTCCGATACCAGCTATAACTCTTGGAGCATTGTCTTTTACAAAATTCTTCTTGTCTGAATTTGTCTTTGGCGGATCTAAAATATAATTTTCAAATGCTTTCTCTCCATCATAATCAACAAACGCAAGTCTTGCACTGAAATCATTTCTTTCCAAAAGCATACTATCACCACTAATAATTGCAGTATGATACGGATGGCTCATTAGAGATTCGGAAAATCTTTGAGAAGTACTAATATTATTATTTTTAAAATGAAATGACAACCCATTAAAGTCTGCAAGCAAGTAAAAGGTAGCCTCCGGTTTCGTGGTTTTTACTCCTTCTATTTCATTTAAAGCACGGTATACATACATACCCATCAATTGATGGATTTTTCTTGTAACTTCAAAATATCTATTCATATCCTGACTTTCTTCAAAAGCTGGAATTGCTGCAAGTTGTATAGGAGTTGATACCGCAGTATATTCTGTTGCAAGTATTTTTTCAAAATTAAACCTAAGTTCCGATGAGTCCTTTGGGAAGATCATATAACCCAATCTGTACCCACCAGCAGAATGAGATTTTGATAGTCCGTTTGTAATGAATGTGCCTTCAGGATAAACTTCCCCCATGCTTACAAACTGTCTAATATCGTATGTTGTAATGGCATAAATCTCATCGGAAATAATCAAAATATTATATCTTCTGCAAACATCAGCAATTTTCTCCAGTTCATGCTTGGAATAAACCAATCCTGTAGGGTTGTTCGGGTTGTTCAATATCAAAATTTTTTGCCTGTCATGCAGCCTCAAGGCCAGATGTTCTAAGTCCTGAGGATGAATTTTCTTATTCTTTCTTACCGGCAACATGTGATAGTTTTTCCTCAAAAGCCTAACTTGTGGAAGATAGCCAAGCCATGAAGGTGTAGGTAAGATAACAGTTCCGTGCAAGACTTCTAATAGATTGTATATTAGTTCCTTTGTCCCAGGACCGACGAATATTCTCTGAGGATCTATGTTAATTCCAAAATTTCTTCTATTGTAATTTGCAATGGCCTCTAACAAACTTCCGATTCCCTTGACTGGAGAATATCCCCCTTTGCTAGCGTTTTTTGCTAGTGCATTTTGTACACTTTTTGGGACTTGAAAAGGTGATTGGCCAAAAGAAAATCCGTAATAACCAAAATCGCATTTAGGGTTGGAGCAACTTGAAAACTCCTTAATAAACCTATTTAGCTTAAGATTTTCTGGCATCTCAATGTCTGCCGCTTGTTGATCAATAATAAACTTTTTATTCATTCAAATAGCCACTGAAATAAATATTGTTTTTATCAAGAATAAATTTTGTGATATATCAAAAGTTTAAAAGATAATGAATAATTTAAGAACATATTAGTTAATTATGAAACCTATCAACAGAAAATTTTACAAGAGGCATCCAACAAAAGTAGCAAAGGGTCTGTTGGGAAAATTACTGGTAAGGAAATTAAATAAAAAGACGATTTACGGAAAAATTGTTGAAACAGAAGCTTACAGCTCTGATGATCCTGCAAGTCATTCTTATCGTGGTACGACTGAAAGAAATAAAATAATGTTTGGTGAAGTCGGCTATGCTTATGTTTACTTTACTTATGGCAATCATTTCTGTCTTAATGTCACAGCTAAAGGTTTTGAACCGGCGGGCGCAGTATTGATTAGAGCTGTTGAGCCGATAGAAGGTATAAAAATTATGGAAAAATTGCGCAATACTAATGATGTTCGAAATTTAACTAGCGGTCCAGGCAAACTGACGAGAGCATTTTTCATAGATAAGAGATTTAATGGGATAGATATGACAAAAGAAGGGGAGCTTTTTATTGCTAATAGAAAAGTTGAAGATTTGAAGATAAAAACAACCCCAAGGATAGGTATTAGTTCTGCTCAAAAAAAACTATGGAGATTTATAATAGAAGGAAATAAGTTTGTTTCTAAGCAAAATTTAAGAATAAAATGATTCAAACCAATACTAAATTCAGGCTCCCTTCGTCTAGTCCGGCTAAGGATACAAGTTGAGACACTGTCTAAGGCCCTTTCGAGTTTATCTCAGAAAGGTTTGATAACAAGATGATAAACAGGGACAGGCTGTGACAGGGGTTCAAATCCCCTAGGGAGCATTTAATTATCACTTATAATATAAAATTACATCATTCTAATAATGTGGTTTACTGTTTTTTCAAGTTTATTTGTATCGTGTTCTATCCAAGTTATTTCTGGGATTTTCTTAAATTTTTCTAATTGCATTTCTACAACATTTAATATTTTATCTAATATTTCTTTTTTTGTTTGGTACAAAGTCAAATGTCCATCTAAGTGTTTTAGTAAAGTTTCATATACAACACTGTTTTTAATAACATAACTGTTTCTGAAACCATTTTTTAAAGCTAATTTTAATTCTTCTAATAAACCGTTATCGAACATTTGATTGAGTCTTTTATTTGCTTTATATCGTAAATTAGTTCTTTTGGGCCATATTAAACCAATGATAGGAGAATAGTAAAATTTCCTCCTTGCTTTTTTATTACGTTCAATTAATGGGGGATTGTAAGTAGATGAGCAGCCTTCTAAAATGGGTAACTTATTTCTAGATAATATTTTAGGAACAAGAGTCTCAACTTTTCTCACATAATTGTTTACAGTCAGGATTTTATCATCTGGTTTCAATATTGCATAAAGATGATGAGGAACATGTGATAATTGATTAAAGTCAGCAAAGCCTGTACCTATTTTAAAAAAAGAATAAAAATAAAGCCTATCAGAATTAATAAGTTCACCGTTCAATTTATTTGCTAGTTCAATTGCAACTCTTGTTTTACCTACACCTGTCGGACCAGTAATAATCATTGCGTTTCTGTATAGCATAATTTTTATATGTTAGATAATTTTATAAAAGCAATAAAAAATAGTTACCAAGGATATGATTAATTAAAACTTTACAATATTTCCGATCTTAATTTTATGTTTATCAGCAAACCCAGCATTGACTTCAAGAACATACATTGCTTTTTCTTTTGGTTTATGGCTTGGACATATAATTTTACAAGGCTGAGCGTCTTTTACTATATCTACGATTTTATGATTGGAATCTATCCAAATAATGTCTATAGGAAATCTCATGTTCATCATCCATATTCCATGATAGCTTTCTTTGTCAAAAATAAACAACATTCCATTATTTTTCGGCAGACTTTCCCTGAACATCAGTCCTTTTATTCTCTTAGGAATGGTATCTGCTAGTTCTGCATTTATAGTATTGTTTTCTATTGTTACCTTTGTGAATTCTGTTGATGATTTAAAAAACATATAGATTATAGCAATGGCAATTATAGTCAATATTATAGGTATGACAATTCCCGCCATAAAATATCACATTAGTATAAATAGTTTTTCTTCTTATTGAATAATGTTAAGTGAATATACGTGGAAGAAAAGGATATATGGAACAAGATTGAAAAGTCTTTAGAAGATTCCAATTGTTTGAAAACAAATACTGCTGCTGGTTTAGTTAAAAATGATGAGATAATTTCTTTAGGTAATAATCTATGTTCACCTGAAGGTTCTAATTATGATGATAAAATTTCCGATTGTCCTAGAATGAATACTAAAACTGGGAGCAATTATGAACTATGCTCGCCGGTGCATGCTGAAGTTATGACATGCTTGAATATAAAACCAAATCGTGAACTGTCAGAAATAAAAAAATATGCTGGACATTTAGAGCTATCAGAAGCCACAATTTTAGCAGCTTTCACAGAAGATGAATTAAAACAGTTGGATGGTTCAACTTTATATCTTATGGGACATTATTGGGCATGTGATAATTGCAAGAGGTTTCTAGATACTGTTGGTGTCTATGACATTAAGTTTGATAAGATTACTGGCGAAAAAACTAAAGATAAATATCTAGATCGTAAACTAGCCTGATTGAAAGTATAAATACTTTTATAGAATACTTTTTATTAAACCTGAGTGATTTTGTGAATAAACATGAACTTTTAAAGGAATATGAAGAAGAAATGATAAAAATTGCTATGAAAACTAGGTTAGAAAAATCATTTTCCCCAATTTCAGGTTCTAAAGTAGGAATATCAGTTTTAACTTCAGACGGAAAAATATACAGCGGTGCCAATGTTGAATTTGCAAGATCTATGAATATTCATGGGGAATTTATGACTATTGCTGACGTATGCCAAAATTATATTTTACCTAAGTACAAAAACGACCGTGATAAGTATGCGGAAAAACTTAGAAAGGGTTTTGATGAAATAGTTGCCATGGCTGAGGTAAATAGCGGTGGTATACCTGGTTGCGGACCTTGTAGACAGCTTGTTTTAGAAACAAATCCTAACATGATATTCTATGGTGTGTATCCTGATGGTAAAATTAAAACTAAATCATCAATAAAGCAACTTTATCACAACAGTTACCGATCAAACGATAACTTCAAACTATAGCCAATATAGTTAAAATAAACATTATTTTATAACTTCTACAAATCTATATTTAAGGAAGGTTGAAATGCAGTATAAATATGCTCTTATAGGAGTAATCTTGTTAGTCTCAATGATAGCTGTATCTCCAGATGTTTACTCTGCCGCTTTTATTTCTTCTGTTAGTCCGTCTACACTTGATGCAACTACTTCTACGCTATTGAACTTTACTATAAACAATATTGATAGCACACAAAACATAATCAATCTAAATATAACACTTCCTTCTGGGTTTACTTACCAAGGTAATCCAAGTCCTACTCCAAGTTCTGCTAATGGCATTATTATATGGAATAGCATAAACATAATTGCTGGTACTACTCAGTATTTTTCTTTTAATGTAAGTGCTTCTGTTACTGGTAGCCATAATTTTAATGTTTCTAATTTGGACACAGCATCTGCTTTTAATTCTACAAACGTAGCTGTTACTGTTAATGATGTCACCTCACCTCAATGGAGCAGCAATTCTACAACTCCATCTTCTACTGCAACTTATGCTAGTGGAACGAACTATACATTCAACATAACTTGGACTGATAACATAGCCATAAGTACTGTAACTTTTGAATTTAGTGGTGGAAATGAAACTGTAACTGCTTTTGCTACTAACAAATATGGTGTAACTAAAACAGATCTGGCTGCTGGTGTTTATACTTATAAATGGTTTGCTGATGACACAAATGGCAATTCTAATACAACTGGGGCATTGAGTTTCAATGTCAGTAAAGCACCAAACACGATAGACATGTATCTAAATGATAATCTTAATAAAAATATTGAGATAATAAATGGTACATCGCTAAATGTAACTATAATTTCAAAGGTTGGAACCATAAGTTTATACAGAAACAATACTTTTTTCTTATCTGGTGGCAATCTGTTGACATATATTCCGTCTCCTACATTGGATATAGGTGTTTATAATTTCTTAGCGAATTCTACTGGAAACGTAAACTATAGTGACAATGCTACAGGCTTAAGCCACATAGTAAATGTAATTTATCCAGCCCCCATGTATTCTGTTGTAACAGTATTGCCCTCAACCTATACTACGGGAATATCCATATGGAATGTTACATGGACTGATGACAATGAT
>CAZPID010000035.1:0-6194 GCA_964586885.1 uncultured archaeon
TGAAGGCCAGGAGACTGGATTTGGACGGGAACAGGCTTCCATTTAAGGATAATTATTTTACAGCATGTTTCTCTGGGGAAACGTTTGAACATATATACGATACAGATAAATTGGCCAAGGAGGTTATGAGAATATTGAAGCCCGGAGGCTATGTAGTCGTTACGGTTCCTAACATCGCCTCTTGGTACAACAGACTTTTCCTTTTGGCTGGTCTGCTTCCTATGTACGTGGAATCGAGGAGTATCGGGAAGAGCCACGGTACAAAGAAGTACCAAATGGAGCAGTTCCTGAAGTCCTCGCAAATATACGGGCACCTGAAGGCATTTACCAAAAAATCCGTCGTCAACTTGTTCAAAGACAACGGCTTTGAAATAGAAAAAGTCAGAGGATCGCCTCTGTTAAGTGGGATAAAACCGTTTGATGCTATGGAAAGGTTTTTCAGCAATTTCACTTCATTATCAACCACTATTATAGTAAAGGCAAGGAAACCGCTAAAACAGTCTAGAAAAGCTTTTCATTAAATTTTATTATATATCTATATTATGAAACATATGCCTTACATATCAGTAGTCATACCGACTTTGAACGAATCAAAGTACATAAAAAGTACTCTAGTATCTATAAAAAATCAGGATTATAAAGGAAAGTATGAAATAATAGTGTCTGACAGTAAAGGTAAGGACAATACTGTAAAAATAGCTAGAAGATACGCTGACAAGATTGTCAAGAGTAAGGATAAAGGTATATCTTTGGGAAGAAATAAAGGTGCTGAAATTGCTAAAGGAAAAATATTGATCTTTATCGATGCTGATACAATACTCCTTCCAGATACTTTAACTAAGATTGTAAAATCTTTCAAAAATAAAAATATAGTTGGTGCTACTTGTACTATTTTACCTAAGTCAGATATGGTAGATATTTCATTATTTTTAATTTTCAATCAATTCATTAAAAACTCTATAAAAGTCGGGAAACCTAGATCTGCCGGCATATGTTTCGCTATCCGGAAAGATATATTTAAGAAATTAAATGGGTTTGATGAAACTATACCTACATTCGAGGATTTTGAACTAGCTAACAGGTTGGGAAAAGTAGGTAAAATGGCCTTCGTTGAAGATGCAATTGTAATAACGTCTTCTAGAAGAATTAAAAAATGGGGTAGATTAAATTATGTTAGAAAATATATGACAAAGCTTATAAAATTTTTAGCAATTGGAAAAGCATTTTCTATAAAAGAATACAAACCTATAAGATAAAAATTAACTTATTTTCTAAGAAATGTAAATTAAATTATATGTCTATCTACAGATTAACTAAAGAAGGAAAAGATTATTTAGAAAATGGACTACCTGAAAAAAATCTAGTAGACTTATTAAAAAAAGGTTCGATATCTCTATCGGAAGCAGGTAAAAAAATAGATAATTTTAATGTAGCTCTTTTATGGACTAAGAAAAAAGGCTGGGCTGAATTAAAACTTAATAATCTCATACTTGTGAAATATCCGGAAGTAATTCCAGAACAGGAAGCTCTTGAAAAGATTAACAAAGAGGAAGATGTAAAACCAGATATTCTGAACGCTTTAATTCAGAGAAAGCTTGTTGAAAAGGTAAATGTCGGACTAGAAGAAGTTAGAAAGCTTGAAGGCAAGGAAACAATGCATGTTACCAAAGAATTGATTAAAACTGGTGTATGGAGGCAGGTCAAATTCAAGCCATTCAACGTAAAGGCTACTGGAGAAAAAGTTTATCCCGGTAAAAGACATCCTTATGTTCAATTCCTGCAGCAGGTTAGACAGAAATTAATAGAGCTTGGATTTAAAGAAATGACTGGTCCGAGTATAGAATTGGAATTCTGGAATTTTGATACTCTCTATCAACCGCAAAATCATCCTGCACGTGACTGGACATCAACATACTCATTGAAGCATCCGAAATCAGGGAAGTTGCCAGCAAAATCAATTGTAAATAATGTGAAAAATTCTCATGAAAATGGATGGAAAACAGGAAGTACTGGTTGGCAGTATACGTGGAATCCTAGAAAAGCTATGCAATTAATGCCAAGAGCACATGCTACCGCTCTATCAGCAAGAACTTTAACCAGAAATCCAGAAATACCAGGAAAGTATTTTGCCATGGTAAGATGTTACAGACCTGATGTAATAGATGCTACTCATGGGGTTGAGTTCTATCAAACTGATGGTATAATATTGGACGATAGTTTAAATTTTAAGAAACTTTTGGGAATTTTAAAAATGTTTGCCATAGAAATTGCTGGTGCTGAAAAGGTGAAATTTGTCAATGATTACTATCCTTTCACAGAACCATCAACTCAACTATCTGCAAAACATCCAGAATTAGGCTGGATTGAATTTGGCGGATCTGGGATTTTTAGGCCTGAAGTAACTGAATCATTAGGAATAAAAGTGCCTGTATTGGCTTGGGGCATAGGAATTGATAGACTGGCTATGTTTAAGCTGGGTATCAATGATGTGCGTGGTTTGTTTACAAAAAATCTTGAATGGTTGAGAAATCAGAAGGTGATAATATAAATGCCAACTATAGAAGTTTCATTGAAAGATTTGAATTCGCTGATTGGGAAAAAACTGTCAAGTGAAAAGTTAAAAGATTTTATCCTATATGCAAAAGGTGAAGTTGAGGATGTTAGTGGAGATGTTATAAAGATAGACATGAAAGATACCAACCGTCCTGATTTGTGGTCTGCAGAAGGAATAGCAAGAGAAATAAAAGGTAGATTAAACAAAGGGGGTTTGCCAGAATACATTGTTGAAAAATCGGAGAATTTTATAAAAGTTGATAAGAAAGTATCTAACGTAAGACCGATGACTGCTTGTGCAATAGTGAAAAACATAAGACTGAATTCTTATTCTTTATTACAGCTGATACAACTCCAAGAAAAAATCGCTGCTAGCTTTGGCAGAAACAAAAAAGAAGTTGCTATTGGCATTTATGATTTGGATAAAATTAAATTTCCTGTTAAATATACGACAGTCAAGCCTACTGGGATAAAATTCGTTCCTCTTGACTTTGAAGAAGCGATGACTCCAAAAGAAATTTTAAATAAGCATCCAAAAGGTAAAGAGTTTGGACATTTATTAAAAAAATCAAAAGAGTATCCTATTTTCATCGATTCTGATAATGAAGTGCTTTCTATGCCACCTATAATTAATTCTAAACATTCAGGATATGTGACAGAAAAAACTAAGAATGTTTTTATCGAATGTACAGGATTTAACTTGAAATTGATGCTGCCAGCTTTGAATTCAATGGCTGCAGCTTTGGCCGAAAGAGGAGGGAAGATAGAAAGTTTAGATGTAAAGTATCCAAGTAAAAAGATTGTCACGCCAGATTTTACCCCTAAAAAATCAGAAGTTACAGTTGAACTAATAAATAGATTGTCTGGGTTGGCTCTGACCATAAAAGAAATAGTAAAGCTCTTAGAGCAAGCAAGGTATAGCGTTAAGGTCAGAGGTAGAAAACTAGAAGTTCTTTATCCATCTTACAGGCAAGATATAATGCATCCTGTGGATATTGTAGAAGATGTTATAATAAGTTACGGTTACAATAGGATTGAGCCTGAGAGTCTAAAATTACCAACTATTGGTGAATCGAATAAATTAGAGACTTTTTCAAATAAAATTGCTGATTTAGTAGTAGGTTTAGGTTTTCAAGAAATTCTAAGCTACAGTTTAACCAGCAAGGATAATTTGTTTAAAAAAATGAATTTTAAAGAAGATAAAATTGTTGAAATAGAAAACCCTGTTTCTTTGAACTGGAATGTTTTTAGAAATTGGCTGCTTTCTGGTCTTTTGGAATTCTTAGCTGCAAACCAGCATGTGGAATATCCGCAGAAAATTTTTGAAATAGGAAATGTGACAATGATCGATGAAAAACAAGAAACAAAAACTAAAGATGTAAGAAAACTATGCTGTGCTATTTCTAATACTAAGGTTGGTTATGAGGACATTTCCTCTAAATTAGATTCTTTCATGAGAAATTTAGGGATTAAATATAAGTTAAACCCTGCAAGTCATCCTAGCTTTATAGAAGGCAGGATGGCAAAAATTTTAGTCGATAGAAAATCGGCAGGCTTAATTGGAGAAATTACTCCCGGTGTCTTAAATAATTGGAATATGGAAATGCCTGTGGTTGTATTTGAAGTTAATTTAGATGCTTTAAGTTGATTATTTAAAGATTAACATCACAATTTTCTAGTAGTGGTAATTATATGGAAAAACTTTCTATAAGCGATGTCTATGGTAAGAGAATCAGAATAAAAGCTAGGTACGTAAATGAAGATGAATTCTTAAAAGCTGTTAAAGAAGGCAAAGTATCTGGATTTTCCATGTCTAACAAGCTGACTACTAAAACAATAATACCTGAGGGCTGTGAAGGAACTATAGCTGAAGGTCCGTATTCTAGTGGATGTTATAATTATGATGTTGAATGGCCTGTCCAGTTTAACATGTTCAAATATGGTGTAAAAGGCTACTCCAAAGACTTTACAATAGGAATACCACATGAGATTATTGAATTTATCAAATAAAAATGGATTTAATTAATTGATTATTCCATTCCCATACCAGGAGGCATACCACCCATTCCACCAGGAGGCATTGCTGGACCACCGCCACCGCTTAACTTACTAGCAGAGATAACATCATCTATTCTAAGTATCATCTCTGTAGCTTCAGCGGCCGACTTTATTGCTTGTGTCTTTACTTTCAAAGGTTCAATAACACTCATAGAATAAGCATCGGAAACACCGCCATTTAAAACATCAACACCATATTTAACCCCATCTTTTCCATCATGTTTGGATTTAAGATTTACAAGTATATCGATAGGGTCCAATCCTGCATTCTCCGCAAGGCTTCTTGGTATAATTTCAAGGGCATCTGCAAAAGCACTTATAGCAAGCTGTTCACGCCCAGAGAACTTTTCAGAAAACTTTCTTATCATTCTAGAAACTTCAATTTCTGGAGCACCGGCACCAGGCACTACTTCACCAACCTCAACTGCACTTCCAACAGCTCCAATTGCATCTTCCACGCTTCTGTCTACTTCGTCTACAACATGCTCTGTACTTCCTCTTACTAGAATTGTAACAGCTTTTGGATCCTTGCATCCTTCGACAAATGTCATAGCTTCGCCGCCAACTTTCCTCTCTTCTACAATTTTAGCATGACCCAAATCTTTGCTTGATAGATCTTCCAGATTGGAAACTATCTTTCCGCCTGTAGCTTTAGCAAGAGCTTCCATGTCAGATTTCTTTACACGTCTACAAGCAAGTATGCCTTTTTTTGCTAGATTATGCTGAGCTACATCATCAATACCTTTTTGGCACATTAAAACATTCACACCGCTTGACACTACTTTTGATACCATATCTTTCAACATTTTTTGTTCTTGCTCCAAGAAAGCCTGCATCTGATCGGGAGCAGTAATTCTAATTTCAGCATCTGTTTCTGTTTCTTTAACTTCTAAAGCAGCATCCAAAAGAGCAATCTTTGCATTTTTTACAATTTTAGGCATCGAAGGATGAACAACTTCCTTGTCAATTACTATACCTTTAACTAAGTTTGTATCCTCTGAGCTGCCGCCGTGCTTCTTTTCTCTTTTTATGTTATCATTATCTACAACAATTTCACCGTCTTTTTTCTCAGCAACTGTTCTTACAGCTTCAACTACAGTATCTGCAATTTTTGGCGATGCTCTTTCTACAGATTTACCAGATAAAGCGGTTATAGCAATTTTTCTCAAAGTTTCTATATCATCAACAGTAACAGGTTTTGAAATCTGTTTTAGAACATTCAATGCTTCTTCCATTGCAATCTTATAACCATGCGCTATGACAGTAGGATGTATGTTTTGATCTAACAAGCCTTCTGCTTTTTTTAACAGCTCACCAGCAATCACAACAGATGTTGTAGTGCCATCACCTACTTCTTCATTTTGAGTTTTTGCAACTTCCACCATCATCTTTGCAGCAGGATGTTCAATTTCCATTTCTTCTAAAATAGTTACACCATCATTAGTAATAACAATATCTCCAATTGAATCCACCAACATCTTGTCCATACCTTTTGGTCCAAGCGTTGTTCTAACTGCATCTGCTACAGCCTTGGCAGCAGCTATATTGTTTCTTTGTGCATCTTTACCCATAGTTCTTAAACT
>CAZPID010000036.1:0-6191 GCA_964586885.1 uncultured archaeon
CTTCCGTTCCTGCTACAGGTTTTCTATAGCTGTTTGCCAAACTTCCAGCCTCCTTGCCAGCATTCACAGGATCAAAGTGTTTAAGCATTCTTGATACAGAAACAGAATGGCCTGACTCATCCTTTTTAGCAAAAGCTCTAATAGAAATTTTTACATCTGTACCTTTTTGACCAACATCTATACCATTGGAAGTATGTCTATATTCTTCCCATACACCAGAATATAGAACACCGGCACATCTTTTAGCTCCTTCAGACAAAGCTGTATTTATAGCCTTATCTACAAATTCTACGTTATCTTCAGAAAGTTTTACAATCTTCTTATCGTAACAATCATCTAGCTTTTTATACTTGAAATTACCTTCTGCTATACCATGATAATCTTTTTTAGGTTTTATCATTTTCGCAATCTTTATCATTCTTAAGAGAAACTTGTCAACATTTTCTTTATCAAAGTTACTTTCATGTATCGATACAAAAGTTTCTGCCTGATGAGGATTTTTCAAAGAGCTTGAGACCAGTCTTTTCTTGAATGAAATAAATGTATCTACGTTTACAGTATCCCATGTCGTGTTTAAAATTATATCATTGTTTGCAAATCTTATCTGTCTTGTAATTTTAGAATTTACACTAGAAACTACATCATCGGCTCCAAGCTTTTCCGCCTTTTTGATTATATATTCCCCTAGTTCCATATCTAACTACCTATAGGAATACTTCTTAACCTGGCGTAAGGTCCGCCCATCCACACAGGAACTCCGTCCATCGGTTCGTTTTTCCCACATGTACCAGAAATAAATTCCACTTTCTTACTCAAAGCATCTATACTTGAATATAATGTAGGAGTTTGTATTTCTAATTTAGGAGATCTTAATAATTCTTTGATCTCACCGTTTTCTATTCTGTAAGCTTCACCAGCTGTATACTTTGCATTGTATCTTTTATCGTCTATGTTCCATTCATTGTAAGTTTTTATGTAAATACCATCCTTTACATCTTCTACCAGTTCTTCAAAGCTGTGATTACCAGGAAGCATAAATGTCGTAGACATTCTAACAATCGGTTCCCTATCATAATTGGCTGCACGTGAAGCGCCGTTGCTGTTAATTCCGAAGACATAAGCAGTTTCTCTGTTGTGCAGATAGTCATTTGCTATACCATTTTTAATTAAAATTCTTCTTTCAGCTGGAACACTTCATCATCATATTTATAAAATCCATAACTATTTTCTACAGTAGGATCATCTACAACTGTTACTACATCACTTCCTATTCTAGTTCCTATCATATCTCTAGTAAGATATGTTTCGCCGGCTTGTGCAGCTTCTCTGCCTAAAGTCCTATCAGCTTCACCAGGATGACCACATGACTCATGCATTGCTATACCAACTAATTCAGGACTAAGAATCACATCATGAACAGCCTTCTTTACCTTCTTAGCTCCGTTTAAAATTTTTATCAATATTTGAGAATCATTCTTTATTTTATCTTCAAGTTTCCACTTTTTAATTATCTCCCAACCACCACTTTCACCAAGAGGGAAATATCTTTGTTCACTATCCTTTCCTTTAACCGCAATTATACTATAAAAGAAAAACACTTGAGGTAAAACACCAGTTATATCAGCACCTTCACTATTCACGTAATATTTTTCTATGTTACTTGTAGCAAGTTGGAAAAATCTAGCAGGAAGATTCTTTTTAATTTCCACCAGGTTTTTTTCTATATCAAATAAATAAGTCATCTTTTCTTCAGGACTAACATTAGATAATTTTATCGCTTCTTTAACATGCCATTTATCTTTATGGCTTTTCTCTTTAGATAGTTTAATAGGATGTTTTAATTTTATTGATGAAACTTTAGCTGTTTTGATTGCTTCTATAATATGTTTTTTGATTACAGGTTTGTTAAATTTGTTTATCGATATAAATGACATTCCACCATCCACCAAAACTCTTATTCCAATACCTGAACTTTCAGAAAACACTACACTTTCAGGGACACCATTCTTTAACATGTAACTTTCTTCATCAGAATTTATCAGCCTAGACTCAGAGTAGTCAGCTCCCTTCTTAACTGCAAAGTCAACACAAAATTTTGCAAGATCTTTGTGAGATTCAAAGGACATAAAAGTAATTTAGTCATTTGATTTTATTAAAAAATCATGTTGTTGTTCATTATTTCTTTTTATTGATCAAGTCTCTTCTAACAGACATAACTGCAATGCCGTTTGAATTAAGCTTATCGTGGATTTCTTTAATTACATTCTTACCATCATAACGATTGATTGCACTAAGTGTATAATGACTATGAACTTCATCAAATAAACCTGAAGGCAATGATCTATACAGTTCATTTGGATGATAAGGATCATAACCGTAAACCACATTTTTCCCATATTGTGATAGAGCTTTTAATCCAATGTTGTCCCTTCCAATACCATGATAAAGTACCCTTTTACTATTTCTATCATCATTTGTTTCTAGATAATATTCAATAGGGCTAGATAAAGTCTTACGTGGCCGAGTATTTGGGTGATAACCACCTTTGTAAGAAACCTTACGTTCTACTATTTTATCCCAAACAACGACATCATCCCAATTTTTAATTATATGTCTCAATTGTGGTTTAGTTAAATTCCATAATACATAATGTCTCTTAAAATTTACAATAGGATCTAAACCTAAAAAATCTACATGATACACCCCAACAACCAAATCATCTGGCATAAAATATCACAGTCTATTTAATTTTTTTAAAGTATTTAAATATAAATCCATAGTTATTATACAATAATCGCAAAGATTTACATAAACTATCAGTAAAATTCAAAGGAGGTTAAAACAATGGCAGAAGAAAACGCTGAACAAAAAGAAAAAGTTGAACAAAAAGAAAATGCTGAGCAAAAGGCATCAGATAACACAATATTCGTAGGAAAGAAAGGAGCTATGGCCTACGTTCTGGGTGTAATGACTCAGTTCTCTACTGGAAATCACGAAGTTAATATAAAAGCTAGAGGAAACTCAATATCTAGAGCAGTCGACGTTGCAGAAATAGTCAAGAGAAGGTTCGGAGAAGATAGTATTAAAATTAAAAACATAGACATAGGTACAGAAGAATTAGAAAGTACCGACAGAGGAAAAATAAATGTGTCAACAATCGCCATAACTTTGGCTAAGTAAACAAGACTAAGTTATAAATCAAATAAAACATAGAAACAACAGGAACGGTTAGTGGTTTTAATCATTAGAAGGTTTACTGGAATTATTTCACCTTTCTAAAATAAATTCTTTTCCGTGGGCACGAATTTCTTCTAATTTGTTTATGAGCATCTCTCTTTTCTGTCCGACATAAATTAAATTCAATTTATCCAAATTTTTTACCGCCATATTGAGTTTCCCAGTTTTCTCAGCAAAAATTGTAAAAAGTTTATCTCCCTTCTCAACTTTATCCCCAACCTTTTTATACAGTTTCATACCAGCTCCCTTATCTTTTGGAGCGCCTGCAGTACGTATAGTTTCAATTAAATCACGTCTATTTGACCAAAATACATAACCATCTCTATCAGCAATAACATCATAAGACTTACTGCCAATAACAATATCTTCCGGTTTTATTTTCTTATCACCTCCTTGCGCAGAAATTATTTCCCTAAGTTTATCCTCAGCTTCACCAGACTTTAAAATTTTCATTGCCAAATCCTTACCATTTTTCTTCCCAGTCATTTCTAAAAGAACACCCGCCACGTCTGTAACTTTGTCTACTAAATCAGGCATCTTTCTTTTATTTGTTATAACTTCCAAAGCCTCTCTTGCTTCTAGAGCAGGTCCTATTGTATAACCTATAGGCTGATCGCAATAAGTCATGACACAGGTAGTTTTTATTCCAAGTCTATCCCCAAGTTGTATAAAATCTCTTCCAAGAAGATTAGCTTCTTCTATAGTATTTACTTTATTGCCTTTACCGATAGGCATATCTACGACAAGATGAGTTGCTCCAACAGACTTCTTTTTACTCATTATAGAAGGAAGTAATAAAGGGTCTATTGCTAAAGGATATTCTACTTGAATAAAAATATCATCAGCAGGTGCCAGATACAAAGAACCTCCCCATACTATACAGCCATTAGTCCTTTTAACAACCCTTTCCATTTCTTTTATGGTCAGATCTACAGGCATTAGACATTCAGCTTTATCTGCTGTGCCTGCAGCACTAGTGATAGCTCTAGAAGAAGTTTTAGGTATAGCTAACCCAGCAGCAGCAATTATGGGCACTAATAATAAAGTTGTTTTATCTCCTAAACATCCGCCTACAGAATGTTTATCACATACTATTTTTCTACCTAAATTCAATGTTTCTCCAGTTTCAATCATGGCTTTAGACAAACTTACAGTTTCATCTGTACTTAGAGTTACGTTATTCAATGCTGTAACAAATGCTGCAATTTCTACTTCTGTTAAATTCCTTTTCACAACATCATTTACTATACTACTAATTTCTTTATAGTTCAACCTTCTACCATTTATTCTGTTTTTTATAAATTGTGATGATTTAGGAACTTTTGCAGATTCAACATTCACATTCGCACCATTTTTCAAACCAGAAATTTCTTTAACTTCATCTGATAGTCCAATAAACCCTTTTTTTACCATCTTTTTCGATACGTTAATTGTAACAGTAAACTCTTTTGATGAATGAGCCATGTTAATTCTTCTCGAGCTTTTAACGCCTAATTTATCGGCATCTTTTTTGTTTAAAATTACTATAGGCTTACCGCCAGTTTCTAATTCAAGAATTTTTACCTTTAATTTCATAAAAATCATCCAGCCGTACATTTTAAATTTTGACAAGAACATTCATTGCTTGGTTTGGGTGATAGAAACTGGGGACATAAAGTTTCCTTGCTTTCACAATCTATGTAACTATCTTTATTAAAGCACTCCCAAAATGCACCACCACTTTCCTTACAGCAATTGGTTATAATCCAAGAACAATCAGAGTCCAACGAACATGTTTCAATTTTGTTTGTTGGTTTATATGTCGGTGAAGTCGTATCTATTACAGGCAGCGTAGAACCATTACCTATGATAACTATTGTGTTATTTTCATTTATTGATTGATCGCTTAATTCCGTCATACTATAAAATCTTATTACATTGATAGCTACTATAGATATGATAACAATCAATAAAGCTATATGCAACATCCTCATAAAAAATATTTAAACTATCTAAAATAATAGAGCATTTATGAAAAAAGTCCAAATACCTTTAAATAATATACCAAAAAAATGGTATAACATAATTCCAGACTTGCCAGAAAAATTACCGATGCCTAAAGATCCGGAGAAGGGAGAATCAAAAATCAAACAACTGCCTAAAATACTTCTTAAAACTACATTAGGTCAAGAATTTTCCCAAAAAAGATGGATAAAAATACCAAGTGAATTACAAGAATTGTATGAAAAAGCAGGAAGACCAAGACCATTGTTTAGAGCAACAGGATTAGAGAAATTTCTTAAAACTCCGGCTAAACTATATTATAAATCAGAGTTCTATTCACCAACAGGAAGTCATAAAGTAAACACAGCATTAGCGCAGGCATTTTACGCGAGAGAAGAAGGAAAAGAAAGAATTACAACCGAGACAGGGGCAGGCATGTGGGGTTCTGCTTTATCTTATGCATCCAGTTTAATGGGTTTAAAATGTACAGTTTACTGGGTTAGAGCAGCCTATAATATTAAACCAAATACTTTAGCTTTGATGAAACTATATGGTTCTAAAGTTTTTGCATCGCCTAGTAACAATACTAAAACAGGTAGAAAATTATTAAAGAAGAACAAAAACCATCCTGGTTCTCTTGGTGTAGCAGTATCAGAAGGAATTGAAGATACTTTGAATTCTAGGAATAGTGTTTACTGTTTAGGGAGTGTATTAAATCATGTATTGCTACATCAAACAATAATTGGTTTGGAAACTAAAAAGCAATTTGAATCTATAGGTGAATATCCTGATATCATGATCGGATGTTTGGGTGGCGGAAGTAATTTTGGTGGATTCACAATTCCATTTATTGCTGACAGAATAAAGAAAAAAACTGATACCAGATTCATTGCAGCACAAACACAGTCATCACCAAACTTAATCAAAGGAGAATATAAGTATGACTACGGTGATCATGCGGAGTTTACTCC
>CAZPID010000037.1:0-6099 GCA_964586885.1 uncultured archaeon
AGGCTTCTGTTCTTCCACAGACGGCTCTGTACTAGAACCTTCTTTTACTTCTGTCGGCTGTTCTGTTTGCTGGCCTGATCCTAGTTCTAATACCGCACATTCCAATGGCGGCTGAATCATCAAATTACACAATGTGCCCAGTATGCTCTCTTGATCTAGTTTGTATACATTCAGCTCTCCATAGTAGCTTGTAACAACCAAATCAGGATTTTCTGAAGACGTTACAATTTCTTCTAAAATCAACTGGTCTGGATTTCTGGTTGTGAGATACTCTAAATAGCTCTTAACTTGAATACAGTCTTCACATAAAAGACTGTAAGAAAACTTTATTATAGTAACACCGCGCTGCAGGAGAGCGAATTTCACTTCAGGCTGCATGTCATAATCTATTATGTTAGAATCAGGAAATTGCAAATTATTGACTGCATTGCCTGTTTGACCTACGCCAAAATTAAAAGCTTGATATGCTCCAAGTGTAAGGCTGGATCCACCCATTATAATTATCAAAGTCAATGCCATCAATACTTTCTTGTCCATAGTCCATACACCAAACATTTATAGTAAAACTATGACAAATTAAATTTAAATGGTTTTAGAAAGGATACTTTCACCAAAGAGTGCAGAAGAACATATGTATATAGTGTTTTTAGCCGGCGCTATAATATCAGCTGTGTCAGTATTTACCGCTTACTTTGTTTTTGTTGGAAGCAGTTTTGAAAGCGCTATTGGTATATTTGTTACTTTTTTCATCACTATTGCGATTCTTCCTTTTATGATCAATCTTGGAAGGTACGATGAATACAAAGAAGAAGTTATGCTTAAAGCCAGAAAAACATTGAACATATTTGCAAGACATAAAACCATCATCAGAGTTTATATGGCTTTCTTCTTTGGCGTTGTACTGTCTCTTTCTATTATTTACGTAGTACTTCCGCAGGATATTGTAGATAAGGTTTTTTATATTCAAGATCAGGAAGTTAATAGAATAAGAGGAGCTGCTACTTTAGGGGGTACATTTTTTTATATCTTTCCAAATAACATAGGTGTGCTTATGCTTGCTTTCATTTTCTCTTTTATCTTTGGGGCTGGTGCTATTTACATACTTGCTTGGAATTCGACTATATTAGCATATGTTATAGGGGATGGTGCTAAAAGCTTGGGTGTTTTACTGGGGATACCTTCAATCATAGGCATAGTTCCAGCAGCTTTACCATACTTACCTCACGGTATACCGGAATTTCTAGCATATTTCATGGGTGCTATAGCAGGTGGTATACTTTCTATAGCAGTAACAAAACATAGAAACAAGTATTTTTGGTTTGTGATAGAGGATAGTTTGAAGTTTCTAGGCATAGCTGTAATGTTATTGGTGGTAGGTGGAGTTATAGAAAGTTTTCTTATTGTTGGCGTCTAGAATTTAAATAGGAGTGTCATCTGTGCCATATGCCTGTTCATAACGTATTAGAGAACATTCGTCCCTTGGTTTAAAGTCTAGCATGGCCCAGGGATTATAGAATATGGTTAAAAGGAATAAATTCTTTATTAGTGATTCTTTTATATTTTTTTGCCCAGCAACGAACCCATGCCGGAGTACCTGTCCCACGGATTATCATTGGATGACAATCGTGTTTCACCATCCAAGAAACGCCAGTCCAGAGACCTTAATCCTTCACCGATGCTTGAAATTGTATCTATCCAAACACGAGTGTTGATATTTGCTCCCAGAATCCCCGCCATTTCCGGAGTTATCCTGCCATTTTCTCTCAACCAGTTTACCTTAATTATTGGATTCGGAGTTATGACATTTATATCAATCTTATAATCATACACATCATCTTCCACCACTTTATAGTCTTTTATCAGCTTGACGATGGCGCGTCTATAATAGTCGCTTGAAATGATTCTTGGGTGGATTGACGGTTTAGCAGGTAGCAACGCTAAAATTTCTTTCGACCTTATCCAGTATCCCAATCTGCCCCATATATAGTTGTGAACCTGGTTGTATAGCTGCAACAAATAATCCTCGTTGTATTTTGAATGCTCTCTGGCATAATCCAGGAACTGCTTGGTCGGCTTTTCCGGCTTCACTGCTTTTGCTACTTTGTTAACTGCTGGAGATTGCAAGATTTCCAAGCCGTTATTTTGTGCATATAAGTTTTTTTCGAACAGGTTTTCCTCGACCTTATGTACATAAGGAACGATTGAATACCCTAATCCTTTAATTGGAAGCTCGGCCTCAAGTATTGCTTGCATAGTTTATTATAAGACAGTTAAATTTAAATGCTTTACATAATGGCTAATTGGCACTGTTCGCTTTAGACTCAGCAACAATTTATTGCATATGTAACACGTGTTACACACAAACAAGTACTATAGCTAGTTTCAGTACAACTTCGAACAAATTTTCTGATCAAGAAACAATTCATGTATCGCATATGCAACATTATCCAAATGAGATATTCTATGAAATAATACAGGCCAGCAACTTACAGTATCTAATTTCCTTATGTGAACGGCATCTGGCTAATTCATGCAATCTTAAATTTTTACAAGAATGTCATTTCCTTCTTCTTTAACTTCGAATGTGTCCATGTCTTTCTCTGCAGGAAGACCAAGAACTTTTCCTGTTGTTACATCAAATTGAGCCTGATGCCAAGGGCATGTTACTACATTATCATTTAATGCACCTTCCCCTAGCGGCCCGCTTTCATGTGTACATGTATTTGTAAATGCATGCAGCTTATCTTTAACTCTGACTAGTACTACTTGTTCTCCTTCTGCATCTACTATTTTCATTTCTCCCTCTTTTACTTCATCTTTGTTTGCAACTTTTACAAAGTCTGACATACCACTTAATTTAACTTTAAACAATTTAAAGTTTTCATATGAAAAGTTTATCAATTATAGTACATGGTAGAGTTCAAGGAGTTGGTTTCAGATACTTTGTTAAAACTGTAGCTGACAAATTTAACTTAGTCGGATGGGTTAAAAATAATCCTGATGATTCTGTTGGAATTTTAGTCGAAGGTGAAGAAAAACTAGTAAATGAATTTCTAGAATATTGTAAAAAAGGACCAGCAGCTGCTAAAGTAGATAAGATAGATGTTTCAGAAGAGAAATCTTCCAAAAAGTTTAAAAGTTTTGAAATTATTTTTTAGTATGTTCCACGTGGGACAATATATTTATAAAAAGTTCACGCGTGCGAGAATAGCAATTTTTAAATCACGGAAATTATAAGCTTGTTTATGGACATCGTAAAAAAACACAGCTTGTACAATAATTCGCTGTTTAAAAGATATGTTAGTATTTACGACATTATTGAAATTTTTATTGTTCATATTCGAAAGAAAATCGCCGACCAGCCAGACTTATCTAAAGATTCGAAAATACTTGATGTAGCGTGCGGAACTGGTTCACAAACTGTAGCTTTTGCTAAAAATGGGTTTTCTGTAGTAGGAATTGACCTGTCTCCTTATATGATAGAAAAAGCCAAGAAAAAAACTAAAAACATAGATGTAAGTCTTTTATGCAAAGACGCGATAGACATTCCTTATGAAGATTCTTACTTTGTTTTATCGCATATTGCGTTAAGCTTGCATGATATGCATATGGAAATAGGCGTGGCAATTCTTGAAGAAATGAAAAGAGTGACAAAGAAAAATGGTAAGATAATCATTGTCGATTACAACAAGCCTAAAAATAGATTTGCGGCTTTCTTAGGGTCTATTCCAAATCTGTGGGAGAGTTATTATTACAATGATTTTCTAAAAATGGGACTGAAAAATTACTTAAGCAAAGCCGGTTTAACACCAAATAACATAGAAAACTATTTCTTAGGAAACTTACAAATCGTGACTTGTATAAATAAAAAATGAAGGAAAAACAATTATTCAATTTTTGAAACTTTTGGGCTTAAAAAAATAGTCCCGGCCAGATTCGAACTGGCGTATCGAGCTATCTTCCTAACGACCAGAGGCTTATGCTCTGAATTCGCATCCTTGACCATTATCCCAAATTACTTTGTCTAGACGACGGGACTATAATTTACAATTTACTATAATCAATTTTAAAGCAGAATTTATTATTTATAGTTACTTTCTATTAACTTGATTGCGCTTTCCTTGACTTCTGTATCAAATCAGCCAAGGTTCTAACAGAATCTATTAGACTTGGCAGTGTATCCTTGAAAGCCTTTTCCAAACCACCTAATCTTGCACTTACATCTGATACGATTCCTTTAAACTCTTCAATTTCCCTCAGACTTGAATGCTGATTGCTTAGGTTGCCGCCCAGCTTATCTAAGTGGCCTTTTATGTCGTCCATTTTCTTGTTCATATCATCATACTTGTCAGAAACTTCCTGCAATCTATCATACAGCTCTGTAACCCTCTGGCTAACCAAATAATCTATATACTCCTCAGTAGAATAAGAAGAATAATATTCTTGTGGTAAAGATGTTTCAGGTATTTCCAATTTTCCTGGTTTTTGCACTTTTTGTAATTCATCTAAAGTTGTTGGAAGTTCGGGCAATTGTGGCTGTTCTGCTTGTTCAGTAAAAGGTCTTAATTCGGGGGGTTTAGGGGGAGCTGAAGGTTTTGGAGCTTCATATTGTGGCTGCGCAGGTGATACGCTTATTTTAAGAGCCTGTGTTAATCCTTTATCAACTTCGCCTGGTGAAAAATCTTCTTTTCTCAATATGTCTATGATTTCTGGCTCAGAAAATCCTTTAGAAGCCAGATCCCTTATCCTGTCTGTTGGCACATAACCCTTGCCTGCTGTGGACTTTTTCCTGGTCAAAAATGACAATGCCATATATCTAAATTATGTTGTTGGTATATTAAATCTATTTTTTAATATGTTCCCCGATCATTCTCTCCACTTCTTTCTTAGTAACAAATTTTGCGATCATAGGATTCATAAGACTATTGTAACTTGAAATCTCTTTAAATTCTTTCTTATTAACTGTATCCTCAAGCTTTTTTTTCAATTCGTTTATTTGATTTTTTACATCTTCTACAGAAGAGACTGTTGATTCGAAGTCAGACTTTATTTTGCTTACATTTGAATCTATTTTGTTAACATTGTCGGATAACGATGCTTCTAAAGTTTGAATAGTTAACTCTAGCTTGGAAAATCCTTCCTCTAGTTCTCGTAATCTTATATCACTCTGATTAAGCCTTTTTACTATCTCCGATGTTATTATCCTATCTGACTCGGATGCCATAAATTAAATTTGTATAATATATAAATTAAGTTTAGGTAGATTGATACTGGCAGTAGAATATGAGGTAAAGGGTAACGCCCTTATAATAAATACGAAAAATTGGGTCATTTCTCCTAACATAGAAGACTCCGAAGCAACGATGGCTGTAGTAATTAATAGTCTGATGGAAGTAAGGGGAGTAAATAGAATAACTATGTCTTCTTCTAGAAACATTGAATACGGTTTTGAATATGTGAAAATGCTTAGAGAAATAGGAGATGCTCATAAAACTATAGTAGATACAGAAAACCTTTTGTCAGAAGAAAAGTTTGGATCAGTAGAATGTGTAAACTTATTTCAAAAAAGATTTCTTGAATTGAAGTTTTTGGTTTCAGAGGTTTTGAGAAAGGATCCCTTGGGAGCTTACATTAGAATAAACATGCAAATAGACAGGCTTATAAGAACTTTGGATACAGGAAGCCCTACATATCAACAATGTACTGTGATTTATATCAATGATGTGCTAGAACCTATAAGAAAAATATTAGATAGCTGCTCTATGATACAAAAAGCTAAACCATTTTTAATGAGTTTTAAATTTGGTGATAGGAGAGTTTACAGAGAATTGCTTCATCCAACTATAAGTCCTACATTCATGACGACAAGATTTGTAGTAAACCCGCCTGCTAATAACAAACTGATGGAAAAATATTATGTAGGTAATAATTTAGTTGAAATCTACAAAGTCGGTGATAGCGTAAGGTTTTTTTATAAAATTTCACCACCCGAGTTCAAACTTACAGAAGATAAGTATATAATTTTGGATCAAGCAAGAAAATATCTAGCTGTACACAGACCAACAGAAGCTGAGTTTACAGAACCTGAGAAAACAAGGG
>CAZPID010000038.1:0-5859 GCA_964586885.1 uncultured archaeon
GTACAGGAAGCTATAGTGGAACTTCAAGTACAGCAACAATAACAATGAATTCTCCGATTTCACAGACAGCAAGCTTTGATTTTTCACCAACTACATTATTATCCGGATGGAATCTTGTATCATTTCCTTTGACAAATCCTTCCGTCAGCAATATTGATTGTAATATTGATGATTTGGTTTTTTACGAATGGGATACTGACACTCAAAAATGGGAAATATTATCTGTAGGTAATTTACAGACAGGCAAAGGTTATTGGGTTAACAGCAATAAAATTTGTCAAATTGACTATACTGGTTCTGACAATCTTCAATCATCCTCTATTTTACTTAAAACTGGATGGAATGCTATAGCAGGTAACAACTGGGATTTGAATTCAGTTAAAGGCGCATGCAACATACTTGAGTCAATTCACTGGGACGCTGCTGCTCAAAGTTGGGTAGATGCTGATACATTAGAAGTTGGAAAAGGTTATTGGATCAAAGTTACTAATGATTGTCAATTTTCTTAAAGCAATTCTATGTGTATAAAATAATCATTTCTTCCTTTGTTTTCTTAAACTTCCTAACTTTATTCTCCAATTTCTTAGTTTATTCTACAAACCACAATCCTAATAGTGTTTTTTCAAGAAGACGGCCAACTTAAAGTATAGTTTGCTTCAAGAAAGATGTCTGCTATCTTCAATGTCTGTGTTATCTTGGCAAAGAATACAGGAAAAGGGTAATCTTCTGATATGAAACATGGTGTGGCTGTATAGTTAAAAAATAAAAAATAACCTTTGCTTAAACTATATATTTCAACAAATTTTTTATATTCTTCAAGATTAAACTTGGCATCGTCACAAGTCTTGCTCCCGCTAATGGTAGCTGTTGCCTTTTCCTTTATGTTTTCAAAAATAAAAGGCGCTTCATCTAATACAACCGAAGAAGTATCAATGATTTTAGATGGCTCAAAAAGGCCGCTTATCAAAAAAACTGCTGATATTATAACAACTGCTGAAAGAATGAAAAACTGTCCTTTACTCGATTTTGACAAACTGTGCATGCGGTACACCACCAATTGATAAAATACTTTCCTTTGTTACCAAACCTTCTTTCTCTGCTAAATTTACTATCTTTTCACCAATAAAATTACCTATAGTAGCGGCATTCATTAGTTTTACAACACCATCTTCATCAATAACATTGCCTTTGTAAAAGTGCTCATTTACTTTTATTTTTATATTATCTCCCTTCAATGTCTTATCCAATAGCTCTTTGTCACATACAGCCAAAACTATTTCGTATTTTATGTTGAATATCTTGTACCAAAAGGCTTGAGTCATAAATGTATTTACAACCACCAAAAATATAAAGCCATTTACTTTTCTATTAAATTACTCTTTATATTCTTCAACAACGGCAAAGGCATCAAAAGATTTTAACATTACAAAAGGTTACACCAAATTGCATTTAAATTATGTCTACCAACTTTATGCCTTCCTTAGTTATCTCAAACGGGTGTATGAGTATAGAATGATTAGTTCTTCTCATCTTTCTTACCGTCAACGTGCGTTTGAACTCTTCTGAAACTGGTACAAAATCCAACTTTATAACACTGTCAGCAATAAACTCCACAATACCGCTACTGCTTAAAGCTTGTGACTCTTCTTGAATAGTACCTGTAAGTATAGATGTAACTTTCAATCCTTTGAGTTTATCTATGAGCTGCATTATAGCAACTTTTTTGAGATAGTCATCTTTGATAAACATCTCAATAATAGATACAGAATCTAAAACAAATCTTTTTATGTTGTTATCTAAAACTATTTTTGATATCTTTTCACCAAGGTCAAAAATATAAAGTCTTGTCAGTCTACTTATGTCTTCATCACCTGCAATTTTGCTTGGCAATACTGGCTTTATTGAAAGAAAATTAATCAACCCTTTTTTCTCTAAACCATCTAAATCCCAGCCAAACATAGCATTTATATCTTTTTTGATATCGTCTTCGCTTTCCTCAGTTGTTACATAAAGCCCAGGTTCATTTTTCAGAGCGCCATCGTGAAGAAATGAGGATCCAAAAGCTGTTTTACCAGTCCCAGTTTTACCAGTGAGAAAATTAACGCTATTTACAACAACTCCTCCTTGAATTTTTTCATCTAGTCCAATTATACCACTGGAAACTCTTTCTACCATGTTTACTATCTTTTCTTCTTAATCTTAAATTTAATTTCTTTAACTATTATATTTATTTTTTCTTCAAATCTCAATCTTATATCCAAAAGTCTCCACTTAAACTTATAAAACTTTAGTTTTGTATTGTTTAAATGCCATTTTAAATTATATGACAGCACTTTGAACATCTTTACTCTTGGCATCTTTGGTATAGGAATCAGTTTTATCAATGGTTCCAATGATTCTACATATTTAGCATAATGCTTGGCTTTTAGATATTTTCTACCTTCAACAATTTCTGGTTTAGTAATCTTTTTTACAGATAGTTTCAATTTTCTAGGCATATCAAGAACTTTAGTAGATACATTTTTCAACCAGAATAAAAATGAGAATGGATGAAGTCCTTTTACTATGAATTGTGCGAATTCATTGTTCTTAGTTTTGATTTTTCCTTTAATTTCCAATATTTCTCCTTGTTTTTGAGACATTATGCTATAGAACGTTTCCTGGTTTATTTTTCTAAGGAAATACTGTTTTTCTGTTTCAACTCTAGCTGACACAAGTGACTTCTCTTTCTGACTTAAGGAGAACAGCTCCTTTCTCAAATTATAGTAAGGTATCCAGATTTGTGTAGTTATATAGAAGGCTACTAAGGATGCTATAACAATTCCTGCGATATTCCATTTATTTATCGATAGGAACTTTATAATCTCAAGTCCAAGTATGTCATCAGTAAGCTGTTTATGATATCCTTTGCTTGCTATAACTATTGATGACAGCTGTTTTAAATCGTCATTTTCTATAGACTTGTAAGCAGCATTAATACTATTAATTAGAATGTCTCTTAAAGATTCCAATTTACTTACATCAACACCAGATTTTTTAAGCTCATCAAGGTTACTATTTAGTCTGTTTATGTTGTTTTTTATATTATTTATTTCTGATATAAGAGTATTTTGTTTAACTATTATTTTGAAAGATTGTTCTTTGATTATATCATCGGATTTCATGACAATTTTTGACAAGTATTCTCCTTCGTCTGTGTATAAGGGTACATGTATGCGTATGTCTAGTGATCTATCTTCTCCTGAAGACAATGAAAACGGGCTCTGAAGAATATTATTGCCCAAAAGGACTTTTATATCACAACAGTCTTTATCTATTGAGTACTCTATGTTCAATCTTACATTTCCTTCATTAGAAATAGAACTTAACAGACTTCTATCCTCGCCTTTGACTATTTCTATTTCTGGTTGGCTAATTGTAAATTCGAAATCTTTTATTGTTTGATTTGTTATCAATGGTGGTATTACACCAGGGCCTGCACCACCACCGCCTCCACTAGTTGTTGTAGTTGTGGTAGTTGTACCTGTAGTAGATAAAAGTATTCCTGGCGCTTTACCAACACCACCTTCGTCATTGCCAGCAGAATCAGAAGCAAATGCAAATAATGAAAATTGATCTGATGAAGGAGCTGTAAATGCATTAGGATTAGAATAGACAAAAGTACCGCCTAATTGTTCTAAATCAGAAGCAGTTGTAAATTGTGTTGAACATGATGCACATTGAGCACTGACTCTTGCATTTAAAATTACTTCTCCTCTTGCATTAGTTACTTTAACTTTTACCGGTATTGTTGACCCAGGACTAAATACGCTACCATCTTGTGGAGAAGACCATGTAGGAGTCAATAACCTGGAAACTGTAATATTTATGCTGCTATCACCATCGTTTCCATCTTTTGAGATGTTCGCGAAGATTTTATAGTTTGCAGTATCTGTACCAGATGGCGGTGGATCCGAAATAGAAATCACGAAAGAGCCTGTAGAAATTTTTTGATTGCTGATTAATGTCGTATTTGTGCCAGATTTCTCAACTATTAATGTTAAGTTAAAGTCTTCAACATCTTTGTTATTTACATTTTGAGCGGCTACTGTAATTGATACGTTTTCTCCTTTGTTATACGTACTAAATGGTGTTGAAATCTCTATAGAATAATTGTCAGATACTGTAAAGTTTTTAGACATGGAAGAATTTGAATTCCCTGCAACATCGAAAGATATTGCTCTATAAGAAAAGTTACCAGTGGTGTTTGTATCAGAGAATTTTAGTTCAAACAAATCAGCAGCTATCTTATCTGATGTAAAGTTCTGTTTTTGACTGTTTGGAAAAGTTATCTCTATACTAACATTGTCTACAGCTGAGTTGTCTGTGGAATTTGTTGTTATTATTAAAGTTTCAAGTAGATTTGAATTGTTAAAATCTGTTGAAAATGAGTTTATACTTGGCTCTTCCGTGTCTGTTGAGACCACATTAAATGTTATTGTTTTGTTGGTTTCACTATTTATAGTAGAATTTACTGTTAAAGTTATGTTTGTGCTTCCTATGTTGGTTATATTCAATTCCCATTTAACAATCTTGCCATTCGGGAATTCTTCGAATGTTATATTTCCAAAAGTCTTTGTAGAATTTTCTGCAGAAGTTAGATTTGTAACAGTTTGATTTGAAATTGCTAAAGTACCATTAATGTCAACTAAATCTCCATTCGAAGGAACAATGAACCAAGTTAAACTGAATTTATCAGTTGTTATTGGTATGCTTACATTATTACCTTCACCGGGATTTATTGTTATATTTCCAAAGTCTACAGAAAAGTTTGAAGTAGAAATTCTTGTAGATTTAGCTGTAACAGTAGTGTTTAAATTGTAATCGCCAGACTGAGAAATATTGTTATAGGTACCTACATATTCTAAGATATCTCCTATAGATCTATTGAAATTTAGAGTAACAGTATCAATAAAGTTTCTTGGTTTTGCTATATTTGATATGACAGTGCTAACAACTGACGAATTTCCTGTTATATTTGAAGTTATTGTTATTGATGTATTTATTGCCGGAGTTGTATTTGATAAAACTGTTGTTATTGTTAGATTTTTGACTTCAAACAAAGAACCAGAAGAAAATAATAGTTGGTTGTCAGAAGTATCATTGGCAAAAATCTCTGTTATATTATAAATGCCTACACTAGTTGTATTGTTGTAGCTAAGGTTCCATGTACCAAAGCTTAAACTTCCTGATTGTAGAATTAAACTGTAATTTAATTTCACACCATCGGTATTATTCACAGTAGCGATTACCGTTGAAACATTTACATTATCTTTAGCTGTAACAAGAAAGAATATTGTTCCATTTACATCAGTTGAATTTATCCCTTCCGAAAACTCTGTTTGAACTATTTCTGGTTTTGTTTTATCTTTAGCTTCTATAATTTTAGATATTTGGACTGCGTTATATTTTTGTGTACCATCGAAAGAATCAAATAAAAATGTGAAATTGCCTGGAGATGTTATCTTTAATATAAAAGTTACATTCTTGCTAGAACCAGAAGTAAGATTAACTTCAGAAGAAGAATTACTTCCAACATCACTGCTAAAATTAACAACTACACTAAAAGCTGTTCCTGTATGAACTGAAGTTATTTCATTCGTGATATTAATTGTTAAATTGAAGCTTTTATTTTGATCAACTGAACAAGTTAAACTTCCATCGCAATAAACATTTGTTATATTTAGAAATGGTGTCAAAATATTTGTTGTATCTGTAAATTCTTTGTCATTTATAAGAAATGCCCATGTATCAGAAGTATCATTGACTGGTAGAATTGATTTCACTGTAGAATTTATAATCAGCTTTGTATCATTACTG
>CAZPID010000039.1:0-5817 GCA_964586885.1 uncultured archaeon
TTGGAAGCAGGTCTATATCTTTCAACCTTTCTACATCCTTGACGTTTAACCCAGTTACAAACGACCTGGGCGTAAAATCATCTGTCCTGTAAATTATGTTGTCAATTCCATAAAACATACTCAACACTGTTCCCTTTTCGCTGCTAGGGTTTCCAATTAGGTTTAGTCCTGTCGGGTCTTTCAGGTCCTTTAATAATAGCGTTGCCACAACACTTAGACAAGTTTCCACTGTAGGACATGATTCAGGAAAGTTTGCCTGTATGACTCTTTTAACGTCTTCTAAACTTGGTACATATGATTCAATCAGTTTCCTCTCTTCTTCCGGGAAATACTTCTCTAGTTCAGTTTCTATTTGGCTGTTTGATAATCCCATTTCCCTGTATTCTTTGTTCTTATCTTCCCAGGTTTCTACAAGTAATTGTACATCATCGGCTTGTCTAGACATAAAATTATCACCGTTTAATTTCTGCGGCCATCTTTATCATAGCAGTGGTAAAATACCTCCATCTTGACAAGGCGCAGTCATAACAATTCCCGCTATTGGAAATATCCTTCCTGTGAAACATCTCTCCGCAGATATCACATTCCACCTTATCATTCGTCTTCATCTAATCGCCCTTGCCTATCTGCTTACGCTTCATATCCAACTTTCTCACGGCTTCCCGGATGAAGTCGCTTATAGACAAGTAATATCCGTCATCTATGGAGGTTATTATGTTAAGATATATTTGTTCAGGCAGTCGTATTGATACCGTAATGCTGTTGGGTTCTTTCTGTTCCTTTCTCGTCATACAATTCCCTCTTGGCTCTGGATGATGAATTTCCCACAGCTTACGGTCATGAACTTCCATCCCCTTTCTTTAATGCCTTCTGCTCTGCAAGAATCTGCAAATATTCTGCTCTTAACAGTTGCAGGCCTTCGGGCAGCTTGCTGTTCAGCTCTTTATCTTCTTCATTCATCTATAACACCAAACGACTTCTTGGTATTCTTGGGCATGTATGACATTTCTGCCAATGCCTTTACCAATAGCGATCTTACAGTATCAGAACGTGATGGATCATTTCTATCCTTCTGCACTTTGTCTAGAATCTTAAGTACGTTTTCTGGGAGGGATATCGAGAGTCTATGTATCGACATGATTAATAAGTCGGAAGGAGTATTAAAATAGTATTATGGTAAACAATACCACAAAGCTTATCAATAGCAAGAAACGACTAAGGAAACTAATAGAAGGCGGAACAATAAGGCCATTATACCTGAGAAAACCACGTAAGAAGAGCCAGGTAGAAAGCGAGAAACATAAACAGGAAATCTTAAGCTATGACCAAAGACCTCTGACTTTCGGGAAATGGTTTGGACCTATTCTTTATTACCTTCCAATATTTGCCGGGGTTTATGGTAGACAAATTACACTAGTCACTTTAGCAAGTAAATTAGGTAGGGATAAATCCAACCTGCTAAAGACTTTAAGAATGTTGGAAAAGGAAGGAGGATTAAAGATAACAGAAGGTAAAGAGAAAGCTGAGCGTCCAAAGTTGGTTGTCTCTCTTACCGGTGCTGGAAATAGTCTATATGAGGTAGCATTATTTATTACAGATAATATTACAGACCCGGAAATGCTGAAAGAAGATTTTAGAGGAGAGTATAAAGAAATAAGAGAAATAGAATAATCCTACAACATCTCCTGGAACTTCTTCTCCACACCAAGTTTCAATGCATCTTCCACAAACTTTCTCCTTAGTTTAGGATTCTTCATCACACTTGCCACAACATAGTCATATGCCTTCCGCTTCTCGTCTAATTCTATAGAAGTCTTGGTGTCAATTACATTGCCGCACTTACCACAGAACCTTGCGTCATTCGAGTTTATCTCCGTGCATACAGGACAACGTTTTACCTTTGATTTGGTTTCCGTCTTCTCTCTCTTCTTTATGCCATTTATTTCCAGTATGGAATCGTTTACATCCTTGGATGTCAAGTGAGAATATTCTGATAGCATGTTGCTGCTAGGAGTCCAGCCAAAATATACTTTTGCCTGTGCTTCGCTTATCTGCTTGTTTATTAAAAGATGTGTAGCTCTGGTATGTCTGAATAAATGTGGATGTATTCTCTTCTTGATGCCGGATTTCTTGACCAATCTCTTTACCAAGGCCCTGAATGATCCGTACTGCATTTTTGTGGTCTTGTCCCTGTTGCCCATAAAAATCCATAGCGGCGAATCAAGGTTGTTCTTATTCGGATGAATATTTATCCAAGCTGTAAGATATGGCGAAGAGACAACTATTCTATTGGTTCTGCCACCAGTCTTCCCATTCAAGTCAACCAAATAGCCATACTGGTCTTTTGTCACGTCCTTGATCAGCAGATTTCCTATCTCTCCGATCCTAGCTCCAAGTTCGTAGAGCATGCTTATGAACGCCTTGTCCCTGGGATGCTCTGCCACGTCTATCAGCTTCTTTATCTCGTCTTCGGTAAGTATATGCCTGGATTGTATCATTGGTTTGTCTTTCCTCTTGATGTTTGTATTGATCCAGCTTACTATCTTCGGATATTCCTTTCTCGAGTTATAATCGCTGCCATACTTGATCCACTTGAAGAACTTCTTTATTATGGCACGATAGCTTTGCTTTGTCCAAACAGAATAATCATCTCTTGATTCTATTTCCAGCACAGCTTTCTTTATGTCTTCCTTTACAGCCTTGTCAAAGTTCACAGTTATATAATCCCTTGCGACTATCTTCAAGCTGCCGATTAATTTCATTCTCCTCGGCTTGCTCAACCCTTCGAGCTGACAGTCTTTGTCGAACTTCAGAATCAAATCCTTATTGTGTTTTGATATGCCCGAGTCCTTTAGGTGGTCAATAGCAGACTTCAAGCCCAGATCATAATTGTGTATGCCCTTCGATGCCATCAAAATACTATTATATCCGCTAATATTTAAAGTTTAGGCTTTGGCTCAAGTTGTCCTACGCCCAGAGTGGGATTTGAACCCACAGACTCCGAAGGAGTCACAGCTTAGCGGGCTGTTGCCATTGGCCATAATGTTTACCAGGTTCGGCGCATCTGGGCATCTAAAGATTATTTACAGTTCTAATTTTAAAGATTTGAATAGTTAAAACACACGTTATGTTGCCCTTTTAAATATTACTATAAAATATTAATCATGGAAGAGAAAGGTTACAGAAGCATAGAAAAATTGTCAGAGTTAGGCCCATTGTGTCTAATGTGCAAATTATATAATGGAATATCAGAAAAAGACTTAAAAAAAGAGTTTAAAAAAAGACTCAGCTTTAGCGAATATTGGAAAGACATTTTAGATCTAAATATTGTGGACAAGTCTGGTGATAAATATTCATTGACAAAGGATGGCAAATTAATTTATGGACAAGCTGTAGAATATAGAATAATCGAAACATTGACAACGCCCAATTCAATACTATTAATGAGTAAACTTGACAAAAAGAATGGCTTATCGGAGAAAGGCCTGGATTATGAAATCAAACTTGCGCCTCATTTGATAGAATTCTGGTCAGAGCTTAAAGAATTGCCTGAAAGCGTAAAACCTATAGAGATACCGCCAATTGTGGAAAAAATTCACAACAGATACTTCCTGACGAATTATAGCAAATACTTGTATCCATTAATCAAAAAGAACTGGTTGGATAGATATACACTCAAATCAACAGACGAAGTTTAAAAAGAAAAGTTTTAATATAAACCCAAACTAAATATTATTATATGCCAGTAACTGTTAAAGACGTTGGAGACATGTTCGGTAAAGACGTTTTTACTGAAAGAGGATTCTACGCAGGCAAGGTAAGCGACTTGGAGTTCGATTTGTCAAAGTTCAAGATAAAGGCTTTAGTTATAGAAGCAGCAAGAGGCAGCATGATGGAAAAGCTTATAGGCGACAAGAAAGGCATTATAATTCCCTATGCAATGATAAACGCCATAGGAGATGTGGTTCTAGTAAAGCACTTTGGCGGCGAAGAAGAGGGCATAGAGGATACAGAAAATGTATAAAACACCTGATACTTCTTAATAATCCTAAATAACAGTTAAAATCTTTGTTGGTGTACTAAGTTTTAAAGCAGCTCTTCTCAAAGCCTTTTTACAAATATCTTCATTGGATTTATTTGTCTTAAGCATAAATATCCTCTGGCCTTCTTTAATCTGAACTGCTCTATTTGATGGATTACCAAAACTCATTCTCATACCTTGAGAAAATCTGTCGGCTCCAGCACCCTGCGCAATTGAGTGTTCTCTTATTATGTGATGAGGAAATACTAAAATTTTGAAAAAGAAGTTTGTTGCTCCAATTTTGGTTTCTAAAAAGCTGTTAGCAACTATTCTCGCAGCTTCTAATGAATTATCTCTAAGCTGCACAGCTTTCTCTGCTAGCAAGAATAAACTATAGTCAAAATCCCCATTCTTATTGCCCATTTCAAACTGGTGGGTTTTACGATGAGGCTCGCTCTTGACATAGCTTTTCTTAGGAGATTTACTGCTGAATCTAGTGTACGGTCTTTCTATTCTTCTCATTGTTCTTCCTGGTCTCAACGGCATAAATTACCACTAATTTCTTTTGTATTTTACTCTTTTTAAATCTTAGGTAACTTGGTACGAACAGCCAATTTTCTGTTAAGATAAAAGCTACTAAACAATATCATCCCACCACCTATAATGGAAAACACATCTAAAAACTCAAAAAATATTGAGAATCCTATTAAAGCTGCTACTAATGGTTCTGTCAATCCTATGGTTAATGTTTCAAAGGCTTTCAGTTTTTTAAGGCTATATGTAAACAATAAAACTGGTATAGTTGTGCTTACTGTAGCTAGTAGTATTAAATTTACCATAGAAAATGTGTCAGGTATAACAAAATCACTTAGACCCATTGGTATCAAGAAAATCATTGGTATTAGAAAAGAATAAAAAACTATGGAATATGTGTCAAAACTTCTTTCCAACTTTCTTATTGTAACTGTATTCAAACCATAGATTAACCCAGCCATTAAAGCCATCAGTTCGCCGTAATGTGTAAACAACAGTGAAGGTTTTAATATCAAAATTACTCCAGCGATTGCCACAACCATGACAATCATAGTAGATTTACTTATCATTTCTTTCAGTATGAATCGTGAAAAAATAACAGAAAAAATCGTGGATGTGTATAAAAGAAAAGCAGCATTGGCAAGAGGCGTCCCAAAGGCAATCGAACTTATATAAAAAGTAACCCACACCCCAGTTATCAAACTGTTTACTATCAACAGCTTAGAAGTGGGTTTTGCAGGCTTCCTTTTAATTATAAGCATCAAAGAAGCAACTAGTAAAAAGCCTATGACGAACCGCAACATCACTATTTCATAGCTGCTGACGTCTTGTATGTTTCTTACAAAAAATCCTATAAAACCAAACAAAATTGCAGCTATAATCACCATCATTACAGGCTTCATAATACCACTAAGCTTTAAATATAGTAGCTATACATAATTAAATAATTGGAGGTTAAAAACATGGCAAAATCAAAGTCTTTAGTTGTAAAGTCAGCTGTTAGAGCTCATGTGAAGCCCATGCGTGCAGGCAAAGACTTCTTCAAAGGATTAGATGAAACAGTAGCATGGCACATTAAAAGAGCTATTGAAAGAGCTAAAGGAAACGGCAGAAAGACTTTAAGATCATATGATTTATAAGCAACTAATCAAAACAGAATAAGATTAATTACTTTTTCTTACCTTTTCTTACTTTTTTTACTTTACGTTTTATCTCAACATTCGGTTTATCTTTTCTTGGATCACTCAGGGCTATAGGTGTTC
>CAZPID010000040.1:0-5768 GCA_964586885.1 uncultured archaeon
ACAAGATCTTTACTTGTAACTTTTCCGAAAATATTGTTTAAAACATCGCTACGCCTGTCTTTTATCATCTGTGTCAATTGATCGAAAAAGTCCTGTTCATCTTCTACGAGATTTTCAGGAGGTATACCAGTTCTAGCAGCTATCAATGCATTCAATATTATCTTTCGCTCCCTTCTGTTAAATACGTCTTCTACAACTCTTTCAATATTTTTAATCTCACCGATATTCTTACCTTCGCCCAGCTTTTTCTTTTTTTCTAAATATTTTGCAATATTTTCATAGAAATTATCAGGCGGCTTAGCTAGCTTGGAAAAATTCCTCTCCTCAATCTGTATTTTCCTTATTGTCTCAAAAGTAATGCCGCTTTCTTCAGTCATACAATTAATTATAGAAATCTTTAAATAATAACAAGTTTTAATTATTATGCTTATGGCAAGAGTAGACGAATTAAAAAGTAAGATGTTGGGTGTACTGGACTATGCACCAAAAGCTAAAACGGCTTATCAGGTTGAAAAAGAAATAGGCGGTAATTACACAGAAAAAGAATACGGACAAGCTGCAGATGAACTTCAAGAAGAAAAGAAAATTCAATGTGTCAATGACTGGTGGGTAAAGAGAAATATAAAAACGATTAATCTTACAAAAGATGACCTAGAATGGTTGACAGGAACTGGTTACTACGGACAAGGATAATAGATAAAATCTGAAATGGCTTCATCAAGGCGTTTGTTATTATAACCAATCTACTTCTTTAACTTGTCTTTTTTAGAAGCTTGCCTAATAGCATACGTCACAGGATTCTTTATACCTACCTGATGTAAACCCTTGCAGTCCATGTCCAGTCCAAGATTCTTGTAGAAATTCTCATTAGTGCAATTTGGCGGAAGCATACTTTTATGTTGCCTCATGTGCCATCTCAATTGGGTTCTTATATAGTTTGCTTTAAGTGGCGGGACATTTTTATCATTCCATTTAAGAAGATATTCATCTATTTTGTCCATGCTCCACCCTACACTCTGTAAAAATGTGATAAGTATGAATACGCATCTCTTTCTACCATCTTGTAAGCCTTTCAGTATGCACTTTATACACGGTGGGAAATACTGTTCAGGAACTTCTTTTACTTTACTTACTTTTTTAATTTTAGGCATAGTTTCTTTTATTTGAATTTTATGTTTTGCAGCCCAGTCTATAGACTCTATTATCAACCCTTCTGCATCATGTAAAGATCCTCCATATTCTAAAAACTTTTCATCTACTTTTACCTTCTTGGGTGATGCATGCTCTAGTTCAAACTTGTGTAAATCAGAAGGTTTTATAGGAGTGCTTACCAACAGTTTAGACTCGTGCAGCGAATAAGGCAGCCTGAACAAATGGCGTGAACTAAAAACATCTATTGTTATAAATTTGAAAGGATCTAGATTGCCGTCTGTTCCCAGCATATCATTCATCTTTTTATTAACTTTTTGTGATACTTCCTTAGGAGAAAATACGGCCAGTATAGATTCTCTCAGCCTGTCTTTCATACTCCATTTGATATACCCTAATATCTTTTGGAACAGTTCAGGATACATCTTTCTTATTTCTTTATTGTCAATAGAACTGGGAAATGATTCGAAAGGCACGCCTATGTGAAATGAAGTGCCGCCTGTAAATTTACAACTATAGTTTGATATGCCATGATCCTTTAACACGCCTATTACTTCAAGCGTAGAAATCTTTGCTAGTTCTAAATTCTTTATATCGATATCTATTAAAATATCCCATCCAGATCTCAACTCATCTAGCTGCTCTTTGGTCATTCCAACATCAAGCTTCATAGGCTGACTCCATCTTTCTACAGACCCATGAAAAGCTATCGTACCTTCCGCTACAGACTGCAATATATCTGAGGGATATTGAATTATATCAGGTCTTCTGCCGAATCTTTTATCTTTGAAAACAGAAACGACTTCACGATTTTTTGACACTTCCAGCAAGGCTCTTTGTACAGATTCTCTAGAATACCAGTTCCAGGTAAATTGATATAGTTCACTCATTATCATCAATCTCATGAGGAACGAAAAATCAAATGCCCCTCAAAGAATAGTTAATAATAAAGGTTTAAATGAATTTTTTTCTTGCCCTAAATAGAATCATTTATTTTTTAATGCTTCTTTAATTTTTTTGGCTTTTTCTTTTACTATTTGAGAAGTGGTTCTTGTTATCTTTTCCCCAGTCAGTTTCTTAAACTTATTGCCATTTTTATATTGAAGAATAGAACCTACAGCCATAAAACCAAGTCCAATGGCATGTTCAGCATTATATAATAAAGTACTGTAGTAATTACCAGAATCGTAAAAGTAACTAATCGTATTATTAACATCTGAAAAATCAGGAAATTCTCCTACAGACATCTTCTCAACCGATAGTAATATTGGCTGAATTAAAGCAATTGATAAACCCACATATTTTAAAACTCTATCAACTTTATAGTCGCCAACTATCTCATTAGCTTTTAAATATTTTGATGTTTCTAGTTTATCTTGGTCTTCTTTAATCTTTTTAACCTGACCATCTAAGTTTTTATATTGTGGTAGATCATCAGGAACAGAATGCATTTTATCTAATAAATTTTTCACATCTGACTTAATATCTGGATCCATAATTACCGTATATAATAATATGACAATAATCTTTAAGTACTTTACTTTTTCGCTCTTTCTATCAGCTTAACCAATTCTACACCAATAGTAAGGGGTATTGGTACTGCTGCTTCTAAAAGCTCTATCGTAACTTCACGCTTTGTCTTATCATACCTAGTAACCTTTCCCTTTTCACCTTTAAATGGCCCGCCGATTACTTCTACTAAATCTTTTATTTCTATTTTAATTTCTACTTGTGTTGGTTGTACGAATTTGCTTAAATCCTTCAAATCTACAGGATTCTTTAAAATACCACGAACATTTACCATAGCCTGTGTAGCTTTTTCTATATCCTTAATTTCACCTTCAACAAAAATGTATCCCTTTATCTCTTCAGGATGCAGCATTGCTTGAACGTCAAGCTTCTTTTCCTTAGCTCTGGCAGCAATCATTTCAAGTACTATGTTTTCTCTTCCTATGACAGTCTTGATTGTATAAATCATTTAAGTTCCTCCTCCTATGGAAAAGGCTAGGAAAAATATGAAACCTATAAATCCAACAAAGAAAATACCCATGCCGCAGACTCTGATAGTATTCTTAAGCTCAGTTAGCGTAGGTTTCTTTGCGACACTAAGTACTCTTCTATAATCCCTAAACAACTCAATTATCTTGTTAATTATCTTGTTAATCAATTATCTATCACCAAGGAAAATATTTTATAAAAATTTACTCAACAAATTCTACACCTAAAATTTTTTCAACATCTTTCTTAGCTTGGTTACTCCATGTTTTTTCTGGTCCAAATATCTGCGGTGATTTCACACCAGTTATTATTAACATGGTTCTTATAAAGTTTCCAATATCCTTTTCTATTTTAGCGCCCCAAATAATTTTTGCATCTTCTGAAAGCTTACTTGAAATATTATCTACTATCTGCTGAGCTTCCCTTATAGTCATTGAATGCCCACTAGTTATATTGATAAGAGCACCTTTAGCATCTTTAATATCTACTTCCATAAGTGGGTTATCAAGTGCCTTTTCCACGGATTCTATGGCTCTATTCTTTGTATCGCTCTCGCCCAAACCAATCATAGCTAATCCGCCAGAAGCCATGATAGCTTTAACATCAGCAAAATCTCTATTCACCAAGCCAGGTTTAGTAATTAATTCTGTTATGCCTTTAACAGCATTAACTAAAATTTCATCCGCTACTCTGAACGCATCTGTTAAACTAGCATTTGGTACAACATCCAATAACTTATCATTAGGTATAATAATTATTGTATCTGCTATTTCTTCTAAGTTCTTTAAACCCATTTCAGCATTTTTATATCTTTGCCTACCTTCCATTGAGAATGGTACAGTAGCCACTACTATAGTTAGTGCGCCCATTTTCTTAGCAATCTCTGCTATCACAGGCAGGCTTCCTGTGCCTGTGCTACCGCCAAGGCCGCAGGTTAGAAAAACGAGATCACATCCATGTAAAATCTTTTTAAGTTCATCTTTATTTTCTCTTGCAGCTTCCATACCAGCTTTTGGATTTGCACCTGCACCCAATCCACCAGTAAGCTTTTTACCGATCAAAACTTTATGATTAGAATCTGTATAAAGCAAATCTTGAGCATCAGTATTTACAGCTATCGTCTCTGCGCCTTCTATACCAACTTGCATAAGTCTTGTAATTGTGTTATTGCCTGCACCGCCAGCCCCTATTACTTTTATGCTCGTCTTTCTTTTTTCCAGCATTTCTTCTAGTTCTTTATCATCCTTGTGATGCTTTTTTGAAATATTTTTCAACAAATGTTTTACTGCCATATAAAACAAACCGATTAATTAACTTTTGTTCTCATATTTAAATATTTCAATGTGTATAAACAAAATCTATCTTATCGAATTTTTCAATCCATTTCCTTATAAGATCTGATATTTTAACCCTTATTTCCTGCCTGATGTCTTTTTCTTTGTCAATGGATATGCTTAGAGATTTATCATTAATGGATGTTTTTACAGACTGCTCGTCATAGTTTGTTAAATAGCTTACTATAGCTCTCACTTTATTTTCTGCAGTATCTATCAGTTCCTTGATATCCAAATCATAAACTAGATCCTTGCCAGCAAGAGGATGATTAAAATCTACTCTGACTCTGCCGCCGGAAATGTTTGCTATCTTTCCTGTTATACCACTGACTGTGACTGTCTCTCCAATTTTGACATCGATATTGCTTTGCTTGAAATCTGACATAGGATACAATCTGGAAAGATCTGCTCTCCTTGGACCAAATGCTTTGTCTGCAGCAATATCAACAGTCTTGCTATCACCAACCTTCATTCCTTTTATCTCTTCTTCCAAGCTTTTGAATACAAACCCTGCTCCAAGGATTACTGTAAGTGGTTTGTATTTTATTTTGGAGTTGTGTTTATTAGCACTTTTAGCTACATCTTCCTTAGTAGTATCAAATAATTCTCCACTTTCCTTTATTTTTAGCGTGTAGTCTACACGTACAAAATCTCCTTCTTTCATAAGAAAACTATTTATCAATAACGTTTTTAAAGCTTCTTAACTCCACCACATAGTTTGCAAAAGCCTGATTTAGGATCAACGCAGTTAGAACACACTCTACTGCCGCAAGATGTACATGAAACTAATTGCTCTGAAGGTTTACCACAGCTTTGACATAAAGCGCCTACCATGATTAACTTTTTAATATTATTTTATAAATAACAAATTATTTTATGGCAAACAAAATAAGATGCTCGCATATTCTAGTAGAAAAATTTACAGAAGCACAGCAAATAATTGAACGACTGAAAAGGGGAGAAGACTTTGCAAAGCTTGCTGGAGAAAAATCTATTGACGGAAGCAGGAGACGTGGCGGGGATTTAGGATGGTTTGGTCACGGTGTAATGGTACGAGAGTTTGAAAAAGCAGCCTTTGCTTTGGAGAAAGGACAGATTACTAATGAGCCTGTAAAGAGTCAATTTGGTTACCACATTATCAAAAGGATAGAATAATTACTTTAAAAATAAAATGGGGTCGCTGAGATTTGAACTCAGGTTTTAGCGAACAATTGCCGCCACCCCAAGGCGGAGTACTAGACCATTATAGGACATAAATCTAGCTATACTACAACCCCATCTAATACT
>CAZPID010000041.1:0-5454 GCA_964586885.1 uncultured archaeon
AATGTACAATGTTTCCTAGAACGCGTACAAGATTAACACCTTAACGTTTAATTTCTTACTTGCTAATAACTAATTATACAGGTGTATTACATGTTTTCTGAAAATAACAACACGATAATTGAAGTCAGAGAAATTGAAGACTGTTATTCTCCTTCAGAAATAGATTACGCTAAGAAAACTGTCAATGATGTAAAATCTACTTTGAAAAGAAACAGCTATAGTAGAGAAAATGTTATAGAAATAGCCGCTAGAGCTTTGAGCAACATTGATTTTTTTAATAAATATAAAAAAGACCTGCAAAATACCTATAAAACAGGCCTTCAAGATTTTTTCAATCCCATTAGAATCGTGAAAAATCTCAAGTTCACATCAGACTATGTTAGATTCATTAAAGCTTACCAGCTAGTCGACTATGCCTATGATAAATTGTATTAAAATCCAATCTAACATCTTTTCAATGTCTATAAATTGAAGACTTAAATACTATTGAATACTACTATAAAGTAGTTACATATAAGTTTATTGGAGGTAGTGGTTATGGTAAATTATCCAGATTGGAAAGGAGTTGATAATGATATTTTAAAACATATTTCTACACCATACTCTTCACTAGTAATATATAGTAGCCAATCAAAAACATTGGAAGATCAAGTTTTTGGTGTTTTAAAGAACTATATTTCTGTAGCAGAAAAGATATTCAAACAATACAATGACAGTCTTCTTAAGATAAAGTCATTAAAAGGGGATTACGAAGAAAACTGGGATATCCATTCTGATAAAGAGAAAGATTTAAACAAATTTGTATTGAAAAACATAATATCAAGGTCTAACATAGCTGAAGATATTTCTATAAGTGATGAAAAATTTGATACCATTATGAATGATAATTATACAAATCATGATAAAAAATACAAGCAATTTTACAATTTGGAAGATACGCTATTTATGAAATTTGATCCACACATTTTAATAAGCAGATACATGATACCCATTTATATGAATCTGATAGATTTTTCTAAAATGGTGAAATTGCACGAAGAAGAGATCCCAGGAATGATTTATGATAAAAATTTTAAGCCTCTGATAGAGGAATGGCAGGATATATACAACGGAATAATGAAATCTATAAGTAAAAATGAATATTTAGCAAATCATGTGCCACCCAAACTCTTAAAAAACATGGTTTTACATCGTAGGGAAATTGCCAATTTAGAAAATAAAATAGAAAAAGGTGAATGGTTATGAATTCTAGTGAAATTGGGTCTGAAACAAATAGCAGTATAGAACCTAACGATCAAGATTGGACAAATGCTGTAGATAAACATGTAGAAAAATATGTAAAAAATTATTTCAAGGATAAATATGAATCTTCAGACGTAAACATTGAAATAAACTATGATTGGGAAGATAGCAATAGAAAAACATCTACTTGTAGGATAGCTTATGTAAAAATGAACGGTGAAAATATCGGAAATTTTCATTACACATCTGATTTTTGTATTTCATCAACATCTAAAGAAATTTATGTAAAAGATATAATGACAATTGAAGGGGATATTAACAAATTTTTAACTAAAATGAAGCTTTAGGAAATTTTATTTATCCAACATAAATTGCATACTTTCCTTTCTCATTAATCTCAAGAGTCTTAGCCATCTCACTATTTTCAGAATTCAAAATTATTACCATTCCTTTCCAACTAGGAGAAAGATCTTTAGATTTGCAAACGGGGCAAGTCTTCTCTTCTGTGAACCTTTTACAGTTTCTACACACTTTTGTTCTTTTTACCATATAATCACTATTTTTCCTTCTTCTCCACAGGTTTAACAGCCCTAGCCTGCTTCTTTTTATCAGCTTCTATCCATTGTAAAGAGCCAAGCATGGATTGTCGCATAGTCATTCCTATCTTGTTGGTGTCTTGCTTTCCTAAGCTTACAGTAATTACCCTTGATCTAACCAAATCGCCTTCTTTCAAGCTTCTTTTGCTTTCTTTTCCATGGAAAGTTGAAGTCTTATTGTTATAGCTTATAAAGTCATCCATTATCTGGGATATATGTACAAGCCCGTCCATTGGGCCAACTCTAATAAAAGTACCAAATTCAGCATTATCAACCACCTCACCTTGCAGTAGCTCTTGAGATTCGGGCTTGAAAGTAAGAATCTTAAGCTTAGTTTTATAATGAACACCAGGATCATTTGCTGCTATCTTTCCATCGCCAACTTCATCTATTTTTACTACAGAAATAATCATCCCTAGCCTGTTGTCAAGCACACTTTCATATTTATCCATTGCTGATTGTAATACAGCTTCTTCTACATCCATATTCAGTCTTTCAGGCGGAACTCTGACAATATCCGATAATGTAATAATTTTATACATTTAATTTCCTCCGAACTCTTCTTTATACATTTCTATAGCATGTAATATAAATTTCTTTGCTGCCTCAGCATTCTCAAAACCTTTTACTTCTGTCACCTTTCCTTCGGGTTTTTTATAATTTGAATAAAATTCTTTTATTTCGTCTAATAGCTTTTTTGGTAAATCTTTTATATCGTTAACATTCTTAAAATCTGGGTCGTTTACTGCAACTGAAATTAATTTATCATCTAACTCTCCGCTGTCAATCATCTTCATCAATCCTACTGGTCTTACAGAAACAATTGTACCAGGTGATAATGGTTCTTCCATAATCAAAATTCCATCAGCAGCATCACCGTCTTCATAAAATGTCTTTGGTATCAATCCATAGTTCCATCCAGGGCAAAAAGGTTTATGTAAAACCCTATCTAGCTTAAATAAGCCAGTGTCTTTATCCAGTTCAATTTTGTTTCTAGAACCTTTTGGCATTTCTACAATAAAATTAACTTCTTCAGGAGGTTTATTACCGACTGGCAGATCTTTCCATAGATTCATTCTATTACCTCTAAGCTATAGCTAAATGTTTTTTTGAACGTATATAAATAGTTTTTACTCCTTTAGACTTTACTCTCTGTCTAAGTTTTATATCATTCGTAGCAACAACTACATTTACATCATCACATAATTTAATTATAGCCTCATCGCCGCTACCTTTGTGGTTTAAATCCAGCCTTTTAATCTTTCCTAATTTGATGATTTTCATTGCAGCATTGGCAAATTTGTTTCCACTACCGCCTATTTTTTCCAATTCTTTTTCCACATTAGTAATTATAAAAGTATCATAGCTGTGTTCTAGCAATCTATCCAGCTCTTTCCATAAATCTATCTTAAATTTCACTACATCTATCAGAAAGCTGGTGTCCAATACTACTTTTAATTTCTCTATCATTCTACCTAAACGTTAATTTTAATATATCATAATCTAAATATTTATTTAATGAGACGCATATCACAGAAGGGCATATCAGAGATTATAGCAGTTATTATGATGTTAATGATAACAATAGGTCTTGCTGGTACAGCTTTTGTCTATATACAGAGTGCTCTTCTAGGTAGAACGCAGCAGCAAATAGTCATATCTGATGTTAGCTGTAGTTCTAGTACTAGTACAATATATATTACAGTAAAAAACTTAGATCCACAATTAGACATAGCTCCTTCTGGAGATTTACTAGTAAGATTGAATAATGTGCCAATTACTGCTATAACATGGTCTCCTGACCCAATAGCTCCCAATACAAATTCTGTAGGGATACATACATGCACTCCTGGGGTATGTGTATCCGGAACTATACTTCCAGTAAAGGTCATAGGCCCCAGCAATACTTTAGAGGCTCAGGCCATCTGTTAAAACTATCGTATTTTCTTAAAGTTTTTGAAAGACAATGTTCTAATTAATCTTAGTGCTTGGGTAGCCGAACGGTAAGGCATACTAATAAAAAATTAGGTCTAATCGCCTGCAGAGCGAAAGATTGGGGGTTCAAATCCCTCCCCAAGCTTATAACATTAAGTGGTAAAAATGATCAAATTCAGCAAAAAAGAAGTAAACTTTATTAAAAGACAAACAGTCAGCAGAGTAGCAACAATATCTAAAAAAGGACTGCCGCAAGTAACACCAGTTTTACATGTGTTTGATGGTAAAAATATCTACTTTGCCACAGATTATGATACTAAGAAATTTAAAAATATCAAACTAAACCCAAGGATGGCGTTTGTTGTTGATGTTTATAAGAGATCTCCACAAGGTATAACAATTCAAGGAAAAGCAGAAATATTGGAAAGAGGTTCAGAATTCAATCAAGCCTATGGACGTTTAGAAAAAAGGCATGAGTATTACAGAAAAAATCCATTCGAAGAAGGGGAAGCACCGATAATAAAAATAATACCATTAAGAAAAAGCAGATGGGGACTTTAGCTAATTTAATTGAAAAGGGCTACATCAAATAATTATATGACAGTAAGATTTTTCAATACAATGACAAAAAAGAAAGAAGAATTTAAGCCTTTGAAAGATAAAGAAGTCAAGCTTTACGTATGCGGTGTTACTGTTTATGATTATGTTCATCTAGGTCATGCTAGAACTTATTCATTCTATGATACTTTAGTCAGATATCTAAGGTATTTGAAATACAAGGTTACTTACTTGCAGAATGTTACTGATGTTGGTCATTTACTTGATACAGGTGAAGACAGAATAGAAAAAAAAGCAAAAGAAGAAAATAAAGATCCCATGTCTATAGCAAATGAGTATTTACAGCATTGGTTAGACATGATGAATAAAATGAATATACAGAAACCAGACTTGATGCCAAGAGCCACAGATCACATAAAAGAGATTATTAATCAAATACAGAAGATTATAGACAATGGCTATGCTTATGTTTCAAATGGAAGTGTCTATTTTGATGTTTCTAAATTCAAGGATTATGGTAAGCTTTCAAAAAACGTACCTAAGAAGTTGATAAGCGGAGCTAGGGTAGAAGAGAATCCTGACAAAAAGAATCCAAACGATTTTACATTATGGATCAAAGCTCCAGCAGAACATATTTTAAAATGGAAATCCCCATGGTCAGAAGGTTATCCAGGATGGCACATTGAAGACACAGCTATAGGTGTAAAGTATTTTGGTAGTCAGTATGACTTACACGGTGGAGCTATAGAATTAGCATTTCCACATCATGAAGCAGAAATAGCACAGGCCGAGTCTGCAACTGGTGTAAAACCTTATGTCAACTGTTGGATTCATACAGGATTACTTACAATAAATAAAGTTAAGATGAGTAAGTCTCTAGGAAATTTTGTAAAGTTAACCGATGCTTTAAATAAATGGAGCCCGGAGATACTCAGGCTTTGGATTGCATCTACACAATACAGCAAGCCGTTGGATTATAATGAGAAAGATCTGGAGACAGCAAAAAGAAGATTGGAGAAAATAGAAAGTGTGCTAACTAGTATAGAAGATAGTTTGAAGAAAGCTGATGATAAAAAAACTGGACTAGCAGGCGAAATAGAAAAATTGAAGAAAGAGTTTTTTG
>CAZPID010000042.1:0-5267 GCA_964586885.1 uncultured archaeon
TTGAACATGGCTTCCCAGAATGACTGTGTATTTTGACAAGTTTCAAAAAAATGCATTAGATTTAATCTTGATACCAACCACAGCAGGAACAGGAAGTGAGGTTACAAACCGTGCTATGGTTACAGCTGATGAAAAGGCTGTTTTTGCAGGTGATGTTCTTTATGCTAAAATTGCATTTGTAGATCCTATATTAACTGTGACAGTACCACCGAAAGTTACAGCTGATACTGGGTTTGATGCATTATGCCATTCCATAGAAGGAATTATGTCTAATGAGAATTTTGATGGCGTTGAAGAAGTGGAAAATGTTGGTTATGAAGCAGTCAAGCTTATAATTGAAAACATAAAGGAAGCAGTTATGAATGGCAGCAACTTAACAGCTAGAAAAAACATGATGTACGCATCTCTTCTGTCAGGATTTGTACTTTCCAAGAAAGCAATGGTTTATGGTCATTCAATGGCATACCCATTTGCTCCGAGATACAAAATATCACATGGCAGATCAACATTAATGGCTTTACCTTATGTTATGAACTTCTCTTCTCAAGATGATAATTGCAGAAGGAAAATTGCGAAAATTGCAGATTACCTAGGCATCAGCAAAGATGGGCAATCAGAAGAGGAAAAATCAACAGAAGTAGTGAAATTAATAAAAGATTTGATTGATGAAGTTTACAACCATCTAAACATTCCAATAACTTTACAAGGTATAGGCATGCCCAAGGAAGATTTAGTGTGGATGTCAAAACTGTGTTTGGAAAAGTGGCCAAGACCTACAAGTCCAGTTCAGGCAACTGATAAAGATATTTTAGCTTTATATGAGAAGATGTGGGAAGGAAAGTTATAAGTTGGAATGCTCAATAGAGACAATCGACAAGAGTCCTTTGCCCCAACCTTAAGTTATTGTTTTTGTTAGTATTTATTTCTTTAATTTAATTAAAGACATGTCATTCTGTTCTTATTGGTTCCTCATTTTCTTCAAAATATTTCTTCAAAATATTTCTTCACAATATTTATAAATTCTTTATTGTAATATTTTACATAGTTTTTTACATAGTTTGCAGATGTGAAAAAGGACTTGTATTTTCCTATATTACGCTTTTTCATAATCTCATAAAGCTTAGGTAAAAATTCTTTTGATGACATTGGCATATCAAACAATAAAGTTAAGTATTCCCTTTCTATTTCTAATATTTTATTTACTTCATTTTCTGTATACGAATTTTTCCCCATATAATCACTAAAAATTATATGATAGTTAACTTTAAATACCTAACAATTTCCATTAATTGCATTTATAAATTCCGTATAAAACCTATTCATTTCAGAACATCTCTACCCAATGATCATGATGATAAGGCTGAAATTGATATTTTTATTACTAATTTTGCAGTAGTGGTTTGTTAGTTCAGATGCTTGTGGTAAAAATTGTATTAAATTTTAAATCCAATCTGTTTCAAAATTTTCATAACTTCAGATGGTTTACAAATTTTAGCTTTTAGTTCGTATTTCTCAATATATTTTCTACCAGCTTTTATAAAAAATTCGTCTGTAGTAACTATCACATCATATGCTAACCCAATTGCAAAGTGTATAGAATCTGTTGCTGAAAGATTTGTTCCATGACATATTTGAAATGCATTATTCCAGCCTATATCAGTTAGCTCACGATATTCTATATCATATAATTCGAAAAAAGATACAACCCCATTAAGAATCTGATCAAGGTCGTCTTCTGCCAAATCTTTAGTGTATCTAAATCTCACAATTTTATTTATCTCTTCTTTATCACCAAGTTTTTTAATGAAAAATCTGTCATCCTTTTCTGTGTCTATTAATTCCATAATAGAAAATGTTGACGTCACAATTTTCCATTTATTTTCAATTGCAGTTTTCAATAAATAAATTGAGTCGGCATTCCGCAATTTCATACAATCTCTAATAATAGGCGTATCAAAATATATTTCAGGTTTTTTCTTTCTAGTTTTTACCATTTTTTTCATTTTAGCTTCTCCTCCTCTTTTTAACATAAAATGTTACTTTAACGGGTTTAGTAATTTTTTTCTTAGCATGAAAGGACACACTTTTTCCTTCCCAAGTTTCAAAACTAACTCTAACTGGTTTAGTGGTTCTTTTGGTAGCCCAGAAACTAACCCTCTTCTTTCTCATCTTTACTCACTCTTTATTATTGAATAAATAATTTTATATGCTTTCATAAACAATATCCCAACACTTACCACTCAAATCCTTCCATCTTTCAAAATGCTTCCAATACTTGTATAGAGCCTATGTCAGAAATTAGGACATTGTACTTTTATCAATCGCTTTTAAAAAGATTAACATACTAAAAAGCTTTTGGAGAGTGTCTGCTCTGAGTTTAGATTTTAAGTTGATATACAAACCCGATCATGATGTTGCTAGTGAGGGTCCTGTTTGGAATGGTCACAGCTTACTATTTACACTTATCCAAGATAGTAAAATCATGAAGTACATTCCGGAAAGTGGCGTGACAGAAATATTCAAAACCAAAACTAATTTTGCAAATGGCTTGATGATAGACTCACAAGGAAGACTGTATGCTTGTGAAGGAGGCGCTAGGAGAGTTGTAAGATATGAAACTGATGGAAGCATTACAGTTATAGCTGACAAGTTTGATGGAAAGAGGCTCAATATACCAAACGACTTAGCAATAGACGATAAAAGAAGAGTCTGGTTTACAGATCCTTGGTACGAGGGCATTGTAGACACGTGGAGTAATGATCGTAATGAGATGGATCTTGACCATGAATCCGTATACCGCCTGGATCCGCAGGAGGATGGTTCTTACTCTATTAAAAGAGTTGTTTTTGACACCACAAGACCAAATGGAATTCTTTTTTCATTGGATCACAAGATGCTTTACATTGCACAAAGCGGAAGATTACTAGAAGAAAAGAAAGAATTGAGAGCGTATCCTGTGAACGATGACGGTACTTTAGACAAGTACACTGTGCTGCATAATTTTCATCCTCATAGAGGCGTAGACGGCATGTGTTTAGATACTGATGGAAACATCTGGGCAACTGCTGGCAATAGAAGTGATGGCGGTCCAGGTCCTATGATTTATGTATTCTCTCCAGATGGGGAAGTATTAGAAAAGCATTTGTTGCCCGAGCCTGTGGAAAAGCCGACCAATTGTACTTTTGGTGGTTCTAAAATGGATATTCTATATGTAACAACAGGCAAAGGATCTGTATACGAAGCAAAAACGCAAACTCAAGGAAGGTTATAATATATTTTAAAATTAAATTTATCTATAATGTGGTTTTAAATGGATTGGCACAATAGATACGAAAACAAAGAGTGGTTGGAAAATTATAATCCGATTGCAATTGTAACAGGTGTAAAAGAATTTTCTATAGGAGAAGCTATTGCTCTTAATTTACTGAAGTCAGTTCCAAAAATAAATATAATCTGCATTTCAAGAAATGATAATAAAAATCTGCTGAAAAGATTGGGCAACCAAGGAATTTTTATTTCAATGGATTTAAATCCTTTAAACTATGGCAGCTTAGATGAATTTCAGAATTCGCTGGAGGATGAAGTACGTAAAGGGATTAAGCATTTTGAAAACCCAGACATACAGGAGCCTTGCGGCATAGACTTTTTATTTAATAATTCTGGAGTTTATGATTTTGGTCCTTTAACTAAAACACCCAATGAAAGCATAAATAATCTGATAGGAGTAAACTATGTGGGTCATGTATTGACGGCAAAGACTGTTATGGCTTTAAATGAAGACCGTGATTTCAACAATCCTAAAAACTTTAGACTATGTGAAGTGGGATCTTTTCAAGGAGTTGATATTAGAAGCGGCAGGCCAGTCTATGCTCCCTCTAAAGCTGTAGGCATTGATTTTTGTCAAAGCTTGGTAAGAGGAAATGAAGTTGAGATGATATCTTATATTGCTGTTGGACCTGTCGATACGTATATGCTGCATGCAAACCACTGGTCAACTAAGGCAGGCGGTGATAAAGAATTTATTGATAATATTTTTTCCAATGATGCACAAACATATAAATCAATATTCATAGATGGGAATCAAGAAGCCTTCGGAACCTATATCGCAGGCTTGAAAAAATCTCTGCAGACTAAGCTGAAGGAAACATATTCAAAATATCTAGAGGTAAGGAAAAAGTATGCTAAAACCAAAAATTTTGCAACAGAATTAGCAGACGATGTTGGCGGGAATATAGTTAAAAGAATGCTACAATCATCAAAAGATCATCCATCAGATATAGTCGTGTATAATAAACAATGGAATAATAAAACTAAAACCTTCTTCAAAGGCTATACTTCAAGAACATTTGATCCAGCACTGGAAGGAGGTTATGACAAACTTTCTAGCATATTGGGGAAAGATGTTGATAAAATTAAATGGAAAGAAATTTAATTTACTTTACTAGTTTTTAGTTTCTCTTCTCGACGACTTAAAAACCCTTAGAAAACAATCTAGAATTATGAAAAAACACAAAGAGAATTTCCTCATCAGCCTTGCGCTGAACATCTTCGTACCCGTGATAATATTGATCAGATTCAGCGGGGAGGACATGCTGGGACCTACTCTCGGGTTGATAGTCGCTCTTCTTTTCCCGATCGGATACGGAATATACGATTTTACAAGAAGAAAGAAATTCAACTTTATTTCCGCGCTCGGTATAGCGAACGTACTTCTTACAGGAGGCATCGGCCTTCTCAGACTGGATCCGGAGTTTATTGCGATCAAGGAAGCTGGTATTCCTCTCGTTATCGGTGTCGCAGTCTTAATATCTCTGAAGACTCCCTGGCCGGTTGTTAAAAAAATGATCGGGAAGATTATTAATGAGAAAAACATCTACAAAGCTCTGAAAAAAAGGAGGGACATAGCAGCTTATGAAAAAAGAATCGTCAACGTTACTTACCTCTTCGCCCTATCGTTTTTTATCTCGTCTGCACTGAACTACATACTCGCGAAGATGATCGTGGTAAGCCCGCCTGGCACCGTCGCCTTCAACGAAGAGCTGGGACTGATGACGGCTCTCAGCTTTCCTGTCATTGCTTTACCAATGTTATTCATAATCATGTTCATAATCTGGTACCTAATCAGTGGCGTAAGAAGGCTTACTGGGATGAAGCTTGAGAAGATATTCAAGAAAGTTTAGTTAATTTTATTTTACTACTGATGTTATGGGCGTCAGTTTTTCGATCTTGTCTAATGATTTTTATTTTCTCTTTATCATTTCTTTGGT
>CAZPID010000043.1:0-5132 GCA_964586885.1 uncultured archaeon
ACCGTATTTTCCAATTTCTCTCTATCTTGATCGCTTAATGCCTTAAGTTTAATAGAAGGATCAAAACCTGAGATATAACATATAGCTTTACTCATAGTATAGCCAATTCCCTTTACTTTAGTCAATGCCATAAATAATGATTTGTCAACATCAATGTCTGTATTGGCAAACCTTATTATTTCTATTTCTACCTCAGGTTTTTGTTTATAAGACTTCTTAGGCTTACCCTTTTCTTCCTTATCTTTTTTTACTCTGGTTGAACCCAATTATACACACCTACTTCTTGATATTATTCATTTTAAAATAAATAAATACTTTACTTATTAGGGTTTTATGGTAATAGAAATTTTATCGGGTTTGGTAGAGCAATTCAGCTATTTGGGAATTTTCATAATAAACATAATTTCATCTTCAACTTTGTTCTTTCCATTTCCTATATATGCTATAGGTTTTTTTGTAACCAGTCTTGGTCTGCACCCATTGTTAATAGGACTTGTAGCAGGTTTAGGTTCCGCTGTCGGCGAACTAGTAGGTTATTTTATTGGAGCTGGAGGTAGACACGTATTAGAAGAAAGGTTAAAAAAATCTGCATTTATGAAAAAATTAAATAATTTCTTTACAAAATATGGTTTTTGGTCTATCGTGTTTTTAGCATTTTTACCATTTCCATTTGATTTTATTGGAATTTTAGCTGGTGCTAGTAATTATAATATTAAGAGATTTTTCTTAGCTACTTTAATAGGAAAAACTATAAAAATGCTTATGATAGCATATGCTGGATTCTTTGTTGGCATTCCGATGATTGATTTTATAAATTTATGGCTAGAAAATAAATTCTGATAGGTATGTATAAGCAAGTAATAATTTTAAGAAAGGATTTAAAACTTGGAGTTGGAAAGCTAGTAGCTCAAGCATTGCATGCGTCCATAGGCAGTATTAAAAAAGTAGATAAAAAGACAGTAGAAGAATGGGAAAATGAGGGCTCTAAGAAAATAGTTCTAAAAGTGAAAGATTTGAAAGAGATAAGAGAAATTTATAAAAAAATTAAAGCTAGCAAACTACCATCTTTTCTTGTAAGAGACGCAGGCTTAACCCAGCTAAAGAAAGGCACAGTGACAGCTCTGGGCATAGGCCCTGTGAAAGAGAAAGATGTAGATAGAATTACTGGAAAATTAAAGCTATTTTGATTATACTACAGAATAAGCAGTTCTAAGATAGAAGCGACTCTATATTTTTTCTGCTTCGGAAATCTTCGTATTTAATGTCATTTATGATAACAGTAGGCACAATTTGTACGTCATTAAGAGTCTTAAATACGTTAAGGGCAGGATTGTCTATATCGACATCGAATGCGTATACCACCGTGGACTCGGGATATTTATCATAGATATAGTCCAATACATGTCCCTGATTTTCAGATTCAGTATAATTATAGTTGTTTGAATAAAAGAAAATTATAATGTTTATTTTTTTATCACAAATTTCAGACACCTTTTTAACTAGCAGGTATTGGTCTAGCGAGAGCAAAAGATAGTTTTCCTTAATTTGCAATACATTTTTGTCATTTTTACCTAAAACATTTTCTAGATAAGATACTTGTCTACCTGCATAAACCTTGTCTTTTGTCAAATCAAAAACGTCTACTTTACACAGGTTTTCATCAGTCAGAAGCTTTGATTGTAAATCCAGACCAAGAATGTATGATTTTGTTCGTTCCAATTCAGAAGATATTTCATTGAACTTTTCATTTGCAATAGTTTGGCCTAAAATAATGCCTAAAACAATTATAAGAAGCGATATTGAAAATGCTGCAACATATTTTGAAATACTGATCCTTTTCTTCATGTATTACCATTTTGGCCTTTTCCCTAATAAAAAGTAAGTAAACCCTATTAGTTCAAAGATTGTAAACATCCATCCATAAAGAAACATGTAAATAGCATACCAAACCAAGTTTACATTAACCTTTGAAACCTTTTTAGTAATAGTTATCATAGTAATTGCTGTTATCAATGACACTACAAAAAGGAAGGATTGCAAATTCATCACACGATTACTTAAAATATCTAAGTCGAATTTTAGAAAGTAAGCAATATCAAAATCTATTAGTATAAGCGTATTAAAAAAATCAAACAAGTTGATAGAAATTTGCATCAACATGTAAAATATAACAGACATTCCTATAGCAAAACCTATAACAGTTATAGGAAGCAAAAATGTACCAATATCGCCATATTTAGAGCCAAACATAAACCTGTATTTTTTCAAGTTATAGAAAAGCCCATAGTACCATCTTATCCTTTGTTTCATTAGACTTTTGAAAGTTTTTGGAACTTTTGTATAAACTATGCTATCAAAAGCGTGCTCAACATTGTAATTTTTAGACTGTATTCTTAGACCTATTTCAAAATCTTCTGTTATATTTTTTTCATCAAAGCCACCATATTTTTTAAAGAATGTTTTTTTGAAAATCGGCGAAGCATTTGCTATGTTCAAAGAATTGCTCAGAGCTAGAATTTTTCTTATAAAGTTTGTCAAAGCATATCCCACATCTTGGACTTTTTCTAAATGATTAGACGGCTTGTATACTCTTATGTTAGGTATAACAGACATAGTACTTGGGCTGTCTAAATATTTTATTATGTTTATGAGGGAATCCTTAGTCAATACTGTGTCGGCATCCATGGCCATAATAAGATCATTTGAGCATTTCTTAAGCCCGAAGTTTAAAGCAGAGCCCTTACCACCATTTTCCTTTTTATACACTTTGATACCGAATCTACTAAATTTTTTCGCTAAGTGATAAGTATTGTCTGTAGATCCATCATCCACAACTATTATTTCTAGTTTCTTTCTGTCGTAATTTATTTTCAGTATATTTTTTAACAATGCAGATATATTTTTTTCTTCATTATAGGCTGGTATTATTATAGATATTTTAGGCTTTTTCTTGACTTTAGATCTTTTTATAACATTTTTTCTGTCATCAACGAAAGTTAACAAAAACCATACTGATACAAATACTGCAACAAAAGCTACTATTGCTATTAAAAGCAGGTCTAACATAATAATTAAACATTAATTCCTAAAGATGAAATAATAAACTTTGCTGTTGCTAGATTAAAACCATTCTTGTCTTCCCCACTAATGAAAACAGAATTATCAACAACTTTTACGTATGTGCCATCTGCTATGCTTGGAGGCATAAGTATTATGTACGGGGTTTCTGATGTAGAATTTAAATTGTCAAAAGACTCTACTTCTATAACATTGGTGAAGAAACTAGAATCAAATATTCGCAATGCATAGGACAACTTAAGAGTAATTTCTACAGCTTCAAGTTTTGTCAAAAAGGAATCAGGAGTATTTTTTATGATAAACGTAATCTTTTCCACATCCCTGTTATTTATTAAATTTTTAACTGCATTTTCATCGGGTTCAACTAAGATATTATTTGCTTCTCTCAAATTCACACTAAATTCAAGAGGTAACCCATTATAATTTACAAAATTTATAGGAGTCAAGTATACTTTTACAACTAAATATAAAGCAATTGAGGCTACTAAAACTGAAACTGAAATTATTGCAGTCTTTTTATTCAGTTTCAAAACAATGCTTTTATTTTCCTTATTTTTGTAACTGTGTTTCATAATTACCATATAGTTAACTATTTTTTATACTTAATGGTTATTTGCATCAATTTCGAAAGCTTTAAATAGGTTACTAATAAGCATATATCATGTCAGAAGAAAAATACGTTAAATCCAAGGTTTATGCATGTGCTATAACTTCTCAAGGCCCAGTAATGGTTTTATTATCCAAAGATGATAGAATGATGCAGATGAATAATTTTTCACCTGAAATAGCTAATTATATAGAAATGTTTAAATCCGATAACAGAGGCAATAAATATACATGGTGCGGAATGTTTGCAGAACTTATAGATAACACTACTGGAATGGAACTAAAAGAAATAAAAATTTACCCAAAAGGAGATATTTTACGTGCAAATCTATATTTTGAAGGCCGTGAAAAATCGCTTATACTTAGTGACTACAGAGCCTCTGAGTCTATAGCACTTGCCATGTATTATGATGCACCAATAAAAGTTAGAGAAGATTTATTACATAACCCTGAAGATTTAATGGGAAATGAGACTCAGGAATAGATAAATTTTTAATTTCTCACTACAATAGTTGAATTATGTATAAGGACAAAGTTTTAAAAATTATAAAATTGCTAAAGAAACATTACCCGAATGCAAAATATTATCTTAACTTTTCTAATCCACTGGAGCTAATGGTTGCTGCTATACTATCTGCACAAGTTAGAGATAGTGTAGTAAATGCACTTACACCAAGGCTTTTCAAAAAAAACATAACTGCAAAAGACTATGCTAAAACTGACTTAATAAAATTAACAAATGATGTAAAAACTGTTACATTTGCTGGAAACAAGGCTAAAAATATAAAATCAGCATGTAGAATTCTTGTTGAGAAGCATGGTGGAAAAGTACCAAAAACTATTGAAGAATTGACCAGCTTACCAGGTATAGGTAGAAAGACAGCTAATACTATTTTAATTAATGCTTATGGTATAGTAAAAGGTATACCTGTAGATACTTGGGTAATTAAATTATCACAGCAATTTGACTGGACTAAAAACAACAACCCAGATAAAATTGAACAGGATTTAATGAAAATTATACCAAAAAAACATTGGCATAGTATAGCCTATCTTCTTAAGACATATGGAAAAGATAAAAATAAAGGCCCCGAATTATTGAAATTAATTTAAATCGGACTTCCTCCAAAAACTTCATTAAACTTGTCAGAATAGAATTCTAAATCTAGTGCTTTTTTAATTTCCATTAAATTTTCATATCCTATATATAAACAGCCAGAAGCGCCTGGTGAAGGTGTAACACTTGCTATTGAATTATCTCCTATTATATTCGTCTCACCCAAGTCAGGTTTACCAGTTCTTTTATTTATAGAGGTAACTCTAATTCCACCTAAGTCTCTTGCCAGTTCTAATTCTTCATACTTAAGCGAAGGTACTATCTTTCTAACTTCATCTTTCCAAAATTTTCTATGATCATAGTTGTAACAGGTATGTCTGCCCATAAACTT
>CAZPID010000044.1:0-5101 GCA_964586885.1 uncultured archaeon
GCAACTAAAGCAGAAGCAGATGCTGAAAGAGATCAAATCTTAGACATATACAAAAAAATAACAGAAGAATATCTAGCACTGCCAGGTATAGTTGGAAGAAAGAGTGATAAAGAAAAATTTGCAGGCGCCATGGAAAGCTACAGTATAGAACATCTGATGCCTGATGGAAAAGCCATACAGGGTCCAGACTTTCATTATAATGGTCAGAATTTTTCTAAAGTTTTTAATATAAACTTTTTGGATAAAGATGGAAAGAAAAAATATGCTTGGCAGAACACATGGGCAATAACTACAAGAGAGATTGGTGTGATGATTGCTGTACATAGTGATGACCGTGGATTGATTCTACCGCCTAAAGTTGCACCAATACAAGCAGTTATAGTTCCAATAATTGATGAAAAGAACAAAGCTTCTGTGCTAGATGAAGCCCGAAAAATAGAAGATATATTAAAAAATAAAGTAAGAGTAAAACTAGATGATAGAGATTACTATACACCTGGTTGGAAATTCAATGAATGGGAATTAAAAGGCGTGCCACTAAGAATAGAAATTGGACCAAGAGATATTAAGAACAAACAAGTTGTCTTAGTTAGAAGAGACACTTCAGAAAAGCTTATTGTTAATGTTGCTGATTTGGCCACAGAAGTAGTAAAAGCATTAGAAAATATTCAGAAAAATCTTTTTGACAGGGCATCAGATTTCTTAAAAAAGAATATTCATAAAGTAAAAACATACGATGAGTTCAAAGAAGTTTTAGAAAAGAAGAAAGGCATTATTCAAGTTGGCTGGTGTTTCCATAGAACTTGTGAAGATAAAATAAAGGAAGAAACAGGAGCCAAAATAACCAATATGCCTTTGGAGCAAAGAAAAAATTCTTCCAATTGTATATTTTGTGGGAAAAAAGCTAAGGTTATAGCCAACTTTGCAAAGTCTTATTGAACCCTATAATTATTAATAAATAAAATGTATCAATTTTTTAATATGGTACATCAAACACACGGGTACTATCATTATCATACTAAGCGGAAAAAACTTCGTAAAGAGTATAAGGCATTTTCATACATATTCAAAAAAAACATAGATAAAATCATCTATATAATAGTTGCTTTAGGGATAGTAATGACCATACCCCAAGTAGCGAAAATATGGGTTGAGCAAAATGCTTCTAGCCTGTCATTAGTTTCATGGTTAACCTATATAGTTACAGCTTCTTTTTGGCTGATGTACGGACTATATCATAAAGTAAAGCTAATTGTTGCATCATCTAGTGCATGGATTGTCCTCCACGCCCTCATTATATTAGGAATTGTTTTATACGGGTGATTTAATTAACTATAAAAAGCATTTCTATCATAAATTTATCTTATGTTTGAATTTACAAAAGACGAATTGAGAGACATAGTCGTAGGATATTCTTTCTTACTATGATATTTGCTTTTACTTTCTCCCCCAGTCTTACTTTAAATTTAGTCTTCATACTACCAGCATTCTTAGCAGTGCTTACAGCATTCTTTCTTCATGAAATGGCACATAAATACATGGCTATAAGATTTAGCTGTGATGCACACTTCAAGCTGTGGCCGAAAGGGATACTGTTGGGATTGATAATCATGTTCATTCCATTTATAACATTTGTAGCGCCGGGAGCTACTGTGGTTAATCCTTACAGGCACGGTCGGTGGGCTTTCAAGGAAACCAGACTTACTGTGTATGAATTGGGCATGATTTCATTCGTCGGACCTGCTGTTAACATAGTTTTAGCCTTGATTTTCCTGCCACTTTCAGGAATATTTGTATTCAGCATTTTAATGAAGGTAAATGCCTTCCTTGCGTTTTTCAATCTATTGCCAATACCGCCTTTGGATGGTAGCAAGATTATTATATGGAAGAACTGGTTTTGGTTGATAATGATAATCATAAGCGGTGCCTTGGCATTTTTGATTTAAAGTATAGTGAATCCAATGAGAACAATAGCAGATTTTCATATTCATAGCAGGTTCGCTCGAGCAACAAGCAGGGATTTAAATTTAAACACACTAAGTAAAGGCTCTAAGCTCAAAGGAATTGATATTCTAGGAACAGGTGATTATGGTCATCCCATTTGGTTGAAAGAATTGAAGGATGGATTATCAGATAAAGATGATTCTGGAATTTTTAGCCACAATGATGTCAATTTTATTCTTACAACAGAAGTTTCAACAATTTATGAAGATAAAATAAAAGTAAGAAAAATACATCATGTTATTCATGCTCCTTCTTTTGAAATAGTAGATCAGATAAATGAAATAACAGGCAAATATGGAAATTTAAAATCCGATGGTAGACCTATCTTAACAATAGATTCAGCAACATTAGTCGAAGAAATAATGGAAGTCAATAAAGACATTTTAATTTACCCTGCTCATCTGTGGACTAGCTGGTTTGGTGCAATGGGAAGTAAATCTGGTTTCGATTCGTTGGAAGAATGCTATCAAGACCAAGTAAAACATATACACGCATTTGAAACCGGATTATCTAGTGACCCATCAATGAATTGGAGATTAAGCAAATTAGACAAATTCACCCAACTTTCCAACAGCGATGCACATAGTGCAAATCCATGGCGTCTGGGAAGGGAGGCAAATGTATTTGATTTAAAAAAAGTTAGTTATCGCGAAATTTTAGAAGCAATTAAGAAGAAAGATAATAAAAGATTTTTATTCACAGTAGAAGTAGAACCCAGCTATGGAAAGTATCATTTTGATGGTCATAGAAATTGTAATGTAAATCTTACTCCAGAACAAACTAAAAGACTAAATGGTATTTGCCCTAAATGTAAAAGAAAACTGACAATTGGCGTATTAAATAGAGTTGAAGAATTAGCAGATAGACCTGAAGGATTTGTACCAAAGAATATAATATCATTTAAAACTTTGCTGCCTTTGTATGAAATAATTTCATTTTCTGTTGGCACAGGCAAGCTATATTCCAAGAAGACTATAGAAGAGAATTATAAGCTTATTAATAAATTTGATAATGAATTCAAAGTATTGCTTGACGTATCTAAAGAAGATTTGCTAAAAGCAACCAGTGAGAAGATAGTTGATGCTATAATGAAAGTTAGGGAAGGAAAAGTAAAGTATGTTCCAGGTTATGATGGCAATTATGGCTATCCCGTTTTTAATGAAAAATTTAATCTAGAAACTATGAAAATACCTTCACAAAAAAGTTTAGGAGAATTCTAGCTAATCATTTCAATTTCTTACTAATCGATACGAATCTGTGATTAAATAATTTCCTTTAAGCGCTCAAACCGAACTCTTTCCTTGCAACATCCTTAAGTATTTTTATCATTTCAACTAAGTCACTTTTCTTTATTGCAACTGCACCAACCGACTTGAATTTACTGCTGGCTCTTATCAAATTGTCATGTTTTGTCTCGTTTATTCTGACAAACTCTTCTTCACCAGGATATCTAGGCTGTTTGAATACATCTATCCATAGGTAATCTATTGGGCTCATCATAATCTTTCCTATGTACTTACTGGGTCCTATTGAATAGTATATCTTGGCTGGTCCCTTTTCGTCGTAATTTATCTTTTTTTCTATCAGCATTCTTTCACATATTTTTGTAACTGTATGTCTATTCAAGTTAAGCTGGTTGGCCATGTCTACTATAGTCAGACCCCTTATGCTTTTATTTAGAGCGTCTAGTATCCTTCTTGCATTCTCTGTATCGTATTCAACTTCTTTTGAACTTTTAAACTGTGTCATAAACTCACCGGAAATGAACTGCCGATAAACTTATATAGTAGTAATGGTATTTAAATATTTATGTATATAAATAAAGATCTATAAGGAGGTAGATAAAAATTACAGTAGTTACAATATTCAAAATAGAAAACTTAAACTCTATGAAGGAGATAATTAACAGGCTTGATAAAAAGAAATCAAGCAATTGCTGGATGTCAGCTGAAAAAAGCAATTACACCGACACAGAGGTGTTTGTCCAGTACTGGTACAATGAAAGTATAGAAGACTGTGTAAAAAGAGCTTTCTCTGATCAAGACGCCACAGAGATATATTCAGTGCTAAAGCAGAGTGGCAGAACGCTTGTATTAAGAAGAATATACTGCTTCATAAACATGATCACAAGAACACTGGAAGTTTACAGAGGAAAAGACACTAAGACAGACGAGATAACGGCAATGTTTGAAAGACTGCTTGAAACAAGAATAATACCAATAACTCTAAAATCGGAAGAACTGCAAAAGTTGTATTCTATGCATTCAACAGAACTAAACCAAGCTATGTTCAGGAATATAGACGGTTTGTTCTATGAGATACTTAGAGGAAATTCACTGCAGGATAACCAGAAGTTCAAAGACTATGCAGATAAATTCACAGAATCACTGAGAGTAATCAGCTTCAGGCCCAAGATAAGATTCCTCAACGGCAACAACAGGTACCAAATAACCGTAAATGGAGACAAAGGTACAGTAAAATTCAGCAATCAAGAAAATGAATTTAGATTCAGGCCGAGATTCGAAATACGTCAAATAACATTCATGATAGCTTCTATTCTTGGCATTATTGCAAGCTGAGATAGGAGCACACTTTGTTTATTATATGATTTGAAAAAAAGGCGAAGATGGATGGAAAACATACAGATAAAAACCGTGACTAAAAAGAAGCTAGATTGGCTAAGAATCTGGATGAAGTCGCAGGATGGAATGGATCATGACTATGACAATACGATAGGGTATTTGTTGCAGATACATAGGAGGTATAGAACTTTTAGCCTATGAACCCAAGATAAGGCAAACAGAAAATGGTGAAAATATATGAATATAAAAATGGAAAGTTTCTTGAAAGAATACAACACTTTCAAGCAGTACGCCGATCAACAGAATATAACTACAAGCGAAGCCGAGACTACACAGCTCTTTGCAATCTTCAGGAAGGACGAGAGGACCAATAGAATAATGGAAATGAGGAACGGTAGCAATAAGGAAAATAAAACAACAGACAATGGCGAGCAGCCGGCAACTGAAAAACAGAAGACATACGTCAAGAACATTTACGAACAGAACGGTATATCATATAACGAGGAAGAAATGCA
>CAZPID010000045.1:0-5073 GCA_964586885.1 uncultured archaeon
TCTCTTTGTTATCGATAAACTTAACATAAATGAAATTGCTACCATCCCATAATTGTCTTAGTCTGTATACTCCACCTAATCCATTATAAACAACTATATGCTCTAACAATTCACCTTCTCTTAAGGCAAATGTTACGTTCAACTTACCGTAGTAATTGTCATCATCAAACACCTTGTAAATGTTAGTTGGAAATACACCAGTACTATTGCTAAATATGTCTCTACCATTAAACTCCAACTTCAGTTGCTTCCATCCTAAACCATTATAATCAAATCTTTCAAGTACCCATGTCTCATTCTGGACTATAACACCAGTACGATTAGCATCATAAAAAATAGAATGATCTTCATAAATGTCGGCCCCAATTAATCCATTGGCAACTCTCACATAGCTGTCCTTCTCTTCATAGACATAAGGGACATATTTTTCTGTATTGTAATCATATGCCCAAAGTGGAATACCACCAGTTTTGTATGTAAAACTTCCATCTTGATTGTCCCATATCTCGTAGTGCCTGCCACGTTCGTCTAGAATAGATTCCTGCGCAATAGCCAGATTACTCATAAAGACAAGAGGTAAAAGTATCGTAACAGCCAGAATTATAAGCTTTCTATTCATGTGAACCTTAAAAATAGATTAAATTTATAGTAAATTATTGTTTACTTAATGAATTTCTAAAGCTTTAAATGATTTTAACCAATTAACATTTATGGAATTACAAACTGTTGTGTGGAAGGAAGATAATGTGTATGTTATCAAAGAAGTTGTTACTGGTGTAACTACTCAAGGTAAAACTATTGAAGAATGCATAGATAATATCAAAGAAGCTATAGAACTTTACTTAGAAGAGATGCCTGAAATGAGAGAGGAGCTAAAAGCCATTAAGACAATTGGTGCAGTTAATGTCCAAATTGCCTAAACTTTCTGGAAAAGAAATAATAAGTATTCTGGTAAAAGAATTTGGTTTTGAAGTTACTAGGCAAAAGGATAGTCATGTTATCTTGAGAAGATTTTTTGAAGGAAGTAAAATAGTTACTGTTGTACCATTACACAAAGAGATCAAAGTTGGTACATTATTGGGCATTTTAGAATTAGCAAGGATTAGAAAGGAAGAGTTTATTCAAAAGTTAAAATAAATTAAACTTATAGTAAATTATTGTTTTCATGTTAATTTCTTATAGTTTTCCTGATCTTCTCGATTTTTTCTGAGTTTAATTCATTCAACAGCGTTTTACATTTTAAAATAAACTTCTTGACATATGATTCTTCTCCAAGAGTAATATCTTTCAAATAGTATTGTACTTTGATCCTTTTTTCCTTTAATTCTCTGATATACTTTATTTCAGCATGTTCAAAACCGAACAATTTCATCAATTCTATTGTGCAGTCATGAATCTCGCATTTAATACCGGCTTTCATTAACAGAGCATAGAGAGCATTATAACAGGCGTAATATGCAGTTATCAATTTCCATTTTCCTTTTGTGGCAAAGACATTCTCAAGAGTCTCATCCGCTTCCTTAATATAAGACTCGCTTAGATTCGGGTTTAATTCAGTCAGCAATATTCCCTTTCCCTGTTTCAAGCACCACTTTATCTTATCTTTGTTCATAATTTATTCTCCAAAAAATATCAACAACTTTTGATACATCTCCGAATAATATATGATTCTTCATTATCTCTAATGACAACGGATTTTTTGAATCAAGTACCTTAAATAGTTCACTATAGGATATATAATGCTCATTAATGCCAATGATCTGCATCCGTTTCAATTTTTTAATCCTATTTTTATTATATTGTCCCAAAATAACCAAGTCCAAATCAGAATTTTTATTAAAAGTGCCTGAAGCATATGAACCGAAGGTAATTATACTTTCACAAAAATTTAACATTTGGTTAATTGTAACAGCCATTTCCTTTACTTTCAACTGAAACAGCAAGGATTTTTCATTTTCAATCAAATTCAACATTATTTTGGTAGTGTGTTTTCCAAGATCAAAGTAAAACAACTTGTTCCTTCCCTCTTTTATGTAGTCGATAAGACCGTATTTTGCTAGTTTGTTCAGGTATCTCGAAGCTGTTTGTTGCGAGACTTCTGACTTCTTTGACAGCTCACTCGCGGATATCTTAATTGAATAGTTATTTGAGAATGGCATAAGTATATCTATCCATTTTTGAGTAATATTACTCAAATTTAAGTTGTTTTTCATAATAAAGAATTTGGTTTTAGGCTTTATAAATTTTCCTTAAATACAACTTCCGTAGCTTTCTATTCATCCAATCCTTGAAAATAGATTAAATTTATAGTAAATTATTGTTTTGAATTTAGAAACATTTTTTAATTTTTCAACCAGTCCGCAAAAGCAGCAAACAATTCTTTGCATCGCCACGGGTTTAAATGCTTTTTGTTACTAATTAATAGTAACTAATGGTGATAGTATGTTACGTCAAATTGACAAAAAGATACCATTAAATAAGCTTACCCTTAACGATTTAATCCAGCTGGTAGACAGCAAAGATTATAATTTAGTAACTTCCGATTTTTCTTCACTAATGTCTAATTTTGGAGAGCAGCTTGCTGGACTTTCTTCTACAACGCCAGAAGAAAAGAATTGTGCGGCAAAAACGGGCTATAAGTGGCATATGTTTCTAAAAAATATCACGAACTCCCTGAAAGAAGGAAATGCCGAACTATATAGATACACGTTAAACGAAGGGACTCCCGATAGTTCTAGATATTTTGTATCTGATGATAATTTTGTTCTAAGATTGAATTTCTTTTACAGGGAACTGCAAGATTGTAAAAATCATCTTCATTTGGGCGTCACATTTTCTGGAAAGAAGGATGTCGTAATTGAACGCAACAAGGATTACATGGAGAAAGTTTCTTAAACAAAGGTGATATTCATGTTTTTATCTAACCAACATGACAGAAATTGCTACTGTTGGGAATATGCAACACTAGTTATAAATGACAATGGTAGAAAACGTACTTTTTATGATTTAGATGGTAAAAAAGCGCGATTGAAATACGATTTCGACACAAACAATGCCACGATATTTTTTGAAGGATTTACAAAAGAATTATGTGATGTTAAAATTCCCAAAGGTTTTATCGGTAATATAAAAATTGGTCAAGAAATAAGCGAGATTTTTGACTATGGTGTTGAATGGCCATTGCAGTTTGACTTGTTTGTAGAAACTAAGAATGGAAGTAAATATCTTAGGCCTTATACTATAGGAGTTCCTCATAGTTTTGTAGAGCTTGTTGATAAAAACAAAAGGTGGTAAAATGGGTAAGCTTGGGAAATATTTTATTAAATTGATTGATAAGCTTGATGAAAAAGATTTGGTTTGTGATACTCCTGTTATAGGAACATTTGTCAAGATTATTAACAAAATACCTCGTTTAATGATTCTTGCTATTCCAACATATTATGCTGGGTATCATTTATCTAATTGGTTACATGGTTATTTTGACATAGATTCGACCATTTTTACAATGGGTGCTGTGGCTGCTTCAGCTAGTGGCATAGCACTAGATATTGGATCTACAGTAAGATGCTTTAATTTAAATAAAAAAGCTAGAGAACTAGGAGTTCAAGAAGAAGACCTTCCAGAAGAAGTAGGCTTGCCCTTTCTTAGAGGTAGGTTTTATGATGGCAAGGAATTCTTTAAAAAGTATTCTAAAAGATGGCTGCCTGTGGACATTGGTCTTGTTATACTTAGTTACTTTGTACCAGCAGCTGGCTATGGTTTTTTAGCTGTTCGTGCCGGATTATATTTTAATAATAATCATCAAAACTATAAAATTATAAAAAGGGCCTCCGAAGTTTTAAATTTCTTGGACAAAACTAATTCAGGTTCCTATAATAATTTAAATGACTTGGATAAGGTGACTAACAAGATTGAAAGAAACGATAATCTATCTAAAGATTATAAAGGAGAGCTAAATAATCTGTTTAAAGAAGAATTCTCAAGATATAACACACCCAAAAATTATGAGTTTTCTGCACTACGTGATAAAGTGTTAAGCCTTGGTGATTTCTAGTTTAAGATATTAAGGAATTAAATAATATTTGATGAAAATGAAGATAACCGCATTGGCAATCATAATTGCAGCCGTTATACTAATGGGAATTGCAGGCGCGTATTTCTTAAATATAAAAGATAAAGGAGTAACAGATATAATGGCAAACAAAGTTTCACTGGAAACTAACATGGGAAAAATTGTTATAGAACTTCGTGACGACATGCCTATTACTGCAGGCAATTTTAAAAAGCTTGTAGACGAAGGGTTTTACAATGGCGTCATTTTTCACAGGGTTATTGATGGTTTCATGCTTCAAGGGGGAGACCCGACTGGAACAGGAACGGGCGGCCCTGGATATGAAATTAAAGATGAATTTATCGGAGACCAGAAAAACAACCGCGGCACTATTTCTATGGCTAACGCAGGTCCGAATACAGGAGGAAGCAAGTTTTTCATCAATCTAGTGGACAACAACTTTTTGGACGGCAAGCATCCAGTTTTTGGCAAGGTTGTAGAAGGAATGGATATAGTGGATGTAATAGGCAAAGTCCAGACAGACGCGAACGACAAGCCATTGCAGGAAGTCAAAATCACGAGCGCTAAAATTATTTGATAAAACTAAATTCTTTTTATTGGAAAATACAATTTTTTTATGGTAAAAGGGATTTCCTTATTAATTATTGTCATTACAGTTGCTGGAATAGTCGGAGTGGGAGCAATCACTTTTTCATTATTACAAGATAATATAGAATTTACTGCTCAAGAAAGTCAAGTACCTAGACAAGAAAATGAAGCTGAGAAGGAAGAAGTTTTAAAACAAACTGGTGAAAGCCCACTAGAAAAACTAGATATCAATATGGGATGCGAAGGTACAAAAACGAAGTTTGATTATGCTCCTGTAAATTTGGAGAAGACTTTGGTCGTACAGCCATTGGGATTGATGACAGGAAGTCATGTAACTCCCATTGATCATCAGTATTTTCAAAATTTTGACAATGATAAGGTAGACATTGAAGTCTATTCTCCCGGAGATGGCT
>CAZPID010000046.1:0-5004 GCA_964586885.1 uncultured archaeon
GGCGATAAAGTCAGATATGCTGCAAAAGTTGTAAACCAGAACATAGGCAATTGCAAAAATAAAGAGTTTTCAGTTAGCCAGTTAGGTGTGCAAAGAATAGAAAACGACGATGATTCGTGGAGATGATCATTTGACGTAGATAGGAAACATTATATAACAACTAGTGATATTTCTTCATTTACATATAGTGGTAAGACTTACAGCAAATTTATCCCACCAGTCACGCCATTCAAGTTTACTCTTGGTAATTTGGATGACGTAGATAGTACAGGCAATTGTAAAAACTGTGAGAAGAATTTCAACATTTATGTTACATCTTATAGTGGCGATAAAAATTTTGGTGCTAGAACTATTGCTCTATGCACATCCAGCAGCGATCATGGAACAGAGTGTGGTTCTACAGCAGCATACAGTTTCCTTAGTCCTATTAATGAAAAACGTGACAGTATAGCAGTTGATACAGATAAAGAACTTTATAATAACAATGACATAGTAACAGTTTCAGGTAAATTAACACTGGAATCAGGAAATGTTGGAAATGTTAACATAGATATAGAAGTCTTAGGCTCTAATGATATTAGTTTAGGAAAACGCACAGAAACTACAGATCCCTCCGGCCTATTTGATTATAAATTCCGAGCTATCAATTCTTTTGCAAAAACAGCTGGCTGGAAAGTTATAGCTAAATATCAATCTTTGTCCGATACTAAAATCATCCAAGTTGTAGGGAAACCCACTGAAGTTGAGACACCTGGTAACCTTTCAATAACAAATGTAGAACGACAAACTAGTGTTAAAGAAGGTGAGAACGTAGTCTTTAAATGGAAGTTATCTGGTTTGACCAGCTTCTCAAATAAAGCTCATACAAACTTACACTGTTTCAAACCCACAATAGTAAGCGTAAAACCCTTGCCCAATCTTGAAAATGAAGACTGGATCTTAAATGCGGACAGATTTCCAAACCATGCTGTAAACTCCCCGGCCATAAGCACAAAATCAGATATTTATGAAGGAACAATCAAATCAGAATCTGTATCAAGATACATTTGTAAAATCCATGCAAGTTCTGATGGAAAAGATCATGTTCTAAGCAATTTATATATTGTAAAAGTAGAGCAGGCAAACGCAACAAATGGAGGCCAAGAAGAGCCAACAATAGATGTTAAAGTCGGTGGAAACATAGTATTTACATGGAAATTGCCTAAAATAACCAGCTTCTCAAACAATGCCCATACAAACTTACACTGCTTCAAACCCAGTATAACAACTGTTAAACCTGTTAATCAATTGGTAGGTGGAGAGTGGGTTTTAAACTTAGATAGCTTCCCAGAACATGGTGTAAATTCCCCAGCCATAACAACAATATCCACCGGATATGAAGGAAGTATAAAAGCGGAATCCGTAGGAGAATATAACTGTAGAGTTCATGCAAGTTCTGATAACAAAGTGCATTTTATTAGTAAATTATTTAAGATAGAAGTTTCAGCTTAATCATATAGAAATTTTTAACCAAGGAAATATTTTGTTGTTTAGTTTCCGCCTATAATATCAGTAATTTGCTCTCCTCCAGTATCAGTAACTACTTCTCCACTACCTCCGCCACCACCAGTAGTTTCTGCACCACCAAAAGTACCACCAACTATTCTAGCACAGTTTGCTTCAGTAGGACTACCATCACATTTTAAAGCCCTATCAAAAATACAATTACCATTTGCATCACTACAGCCTGGAATACTAAGTACAGTAAGTCCATCCCAGCTAATGCCACCAGCAACCTGAGCTATTCTACATTGATCAGTAGCAATGGCCAAACATTTACTAGAATCAAGTTGGCCACCTGCAGCTAAGAAATTAGTATACAAAAGAAAACCAATAACAGCAAGTACAATGATGCCCAGAACAAGCATTATTATCTGGGTTACTGCCAAACCTTTCATATAATTTAATTTTGGTTTAAGGGATATTTAAATACTATAAAGGGTTACCTGCTTGTAATCCAGAAATCTTATAAACTCCTACCCATCTCTAAAACTTCGACTTCTCCAACACCTTCAACAGCTTTAAGCTTACCTTCAGTTTCTTCCAAAACACCGCCAGCGTCAGGGATCATTTTAACAACCTTCAATGCCACCAAACTGAATGCTATAGGCTCCCTTTCTATCTTTTCGGGATTTACAGCTTCTTTGACTTTGTTTTCTAAATCGTCTAAATTGATGTCTGTACTACTAGGCATGACTTTGAATGTTACTATTACATCTGCCATGAAGAATTAATGGCATCTAACTAACTTAAATATTTCACTTCAAGCTTACAACTATTGAGAACCAACAAACAGCTTACGCCTGTCCTTACCTTCCAGCTCGTCCAGCACTCTTTTTATTACAATCTTCTTAATATCTGGTATCATCGGTATCCTTTTATTCATATCCTTAAAACTTTCAAACGGCTTTTCCCTTCGTTTCTCTATGATAGTCCAAAGATGCTTCTTCCCCACACCGTAAAGCAACTCCAGCGTATGCATCCTGGTGCTTATAGGACTGGCTCTATTGAAAAAATCTACAAATCTCTTTTCATCTTTAGATACAAGATCTCCAATTATATCTTCTATAATACCTCTTGAGAAATTAGTAAGCTCATTGAGGCTTATTCTGCCCTTGATGTATTTCACTTCTTCTCTCTTATCAGCGCCAACATATATCTTTTGCTTAGTTTTTACTGTAACACCGTCTCTTATAATAACTTCCAATAAATTGAAGTATTTCTCTCCCATACATTGTGCCAAAGGTTCAGATCTCCTATCTGTTGGCTTGCCGTGAGGAAAGAAATCTAAGACTATTATATAATCATCCTTCATAAGGAACCACCATTTATTAAATTAGCTAGTAGGATTCACTATTTGAATTATTTTATCCAACTCTTCTTGGGTATAAAGAGAATATTCTTTTTGAAGCACAAGCCTGAGGTCATCTTTATCTTGCGGAAGAATGTTGACAATCTCTACTATTTGCTTGTCTCTAAGTTTGCTGATCGTTTTTAATTCTTCTACCATTTTCATAAATTTTTCTAAATTTCCTTTTGTAAACTTCTTCAAAACGCTTAAAGCATTCTTTTGTTCGTATTTAAGCTCAGAATTCTTAATTCTATCTTCAAGTATCTTCCTGGCTTCCGCGTTTGTTATAATCTGCTCTGATAAAACTTCCATATACACACCTTAACTAATTGTTATAGTTAATTATTTAAATATGTTATAAACCACTTACTAAACATGTCTAATTTACATAGATTTTAAATGTTCTGGTCTAGAAATAATAGTCTTGCTCATCTTCCCATCTTTTAATTCAACTAAATAAGAAGACCCTCTTTTACCAATTATTTTACCTGCCTTACCTTTAAACCTAGAAAAAGGCATTCCTTTGTGGCTGGATGGTTCAGGCATTATTATGACAGTCTGTCCTATTTTAAATTCTTGTAGAAATCTTGTTATAGGTGGCCTGTAAGCTACCTTTTGTTTAAGCTTCTTTCTTGTTCCTGATCTGAATCCTCTAGTTTTCTTTACCATTACTAACCGCCTTTATTCTCAGATACAAGGGGCAAATAAATTGTATCATAAAATGGAGATTTTTTGATGGGTTTTGTTGATTTGTAATCCGTATCATGTTTTAATACATATAATTCATGATAAAGCGCTTCATAGTGTTTTCCAGGTATAGTTTTGATTGGATTCAATATAAATGTCACCATTTTATCATTCCCTTCCACATTCTGATAGCATGCATATATGGCACATCCTTCAACACCAACTTCTCTTGCACATTCAATCATAGTAGTTAAATCCTTTTTTCTTATCTTCAATTCACAGCCAGCTCTATTGAAAAATCCCGGATTTTCTTCCGACAGCATTTTCTCATCGCCTATGTTCTTAGCCTTCTCAAATATCTCAACTGAGTCAGAAGCAGTGCAGACGGGCCTCCTTTTAGATTTAGGAACTATCTCATAAAATCTGATGAAATCTACATTATTGTTTGCTTTATATTCACCATAAACAGAAGCATAGTCGCTTCCCGCAAAAAGATATATATTTTGAGCACCGTCAGTTACATCATAAAGTTTAATAATTATCGTTTTTTCAGGGTTTGTCAATTTCCTTGACGCAGAAAACCCACAATTTTCATAACAGCCCACCGTTTCACCAGCATCTATCTTTTCAATCACTTTCCCCAAAGCCCCCATTTTTTTTAGTTCCTCACTAATCAACTCCTCATCGACATAAGTTTTATCTCTAAGTATTTCCATTATTCCCGTTACTTTCTTTCCTACATCTTTTAAATTCATACCTTCACTTAATATGTATATTTATAACATCAAGACTTATCTTTTTTACCTTATTGTTTAAAATATCTGCAACACTTGGGGTTGTTCTACCTTCGTCTCCAGTGATAAGCTCCTTTATATATAGGCCAGATTCTGCCTTTACTTTTAAAAACAATCTTTTTTCACCGGCAAGTTTCCAAGATACAGATTTCACCGATCTTTTTCTAAACTTATCCTTTCTTCTATGCAGTACTCTTATAGGAGTTTTTTGAAGTATAGGATCCTTTTTCAAACCCTTTAATTTTGACAGCTTACTACTATCTATTTTTTTAGAAAACATTACCTCTGCCAAATAAGTTTTATCTAATCTTTCCGACTTTAAATTTCTAACTTCCAGCTTCCCATTCCCGACTATTTTTAATCCTTTGACATTGACCTTTTTACCTTTGTTTATCTTTTTACCTATATGCTTTAAGTCTATACTTCTTTTCATAGGTTTTACAATTTCTATAATAAATGGCCTCCAACCCAAACACCTGACATTAATGTCTTCACGACCAGAGCCATGGAATAAAGATTTCTTTCCATCTGTAGCTTTTAACAGTGACTTTTCTATAATTTCTTGTACAGAAGTTGGATACAGTTTGCCTTTACCTTTACATTTAACACAGCCTTTGCCGCTACAAGATTTAC
>CAZPID010000047.1:0-4806 GCA_964586885.1 uncultured archaeon
GTATAGCCGAAGCGAGGTAAATTTTCTTGAGCAATTCTTACTCCTATTTCCTCATTATTTTCATATTGTTCTATAAATCCAATATCATGAAACAATGCGGCTGTTTTTAAAAGAATGATTTCTTCATCAGATATTTTTTCTAAACGTGCTAACCTATCAGCTGCCTCTATTATTTCTTTAGTGTGATGTGGACCATGATAGTAAAGGTTTGATGGTAACTCTTTTTCTAATCTTTCAAATATATACTTTTCTGCAGCATCGTAGTTTGGCTTTGTCATTAATTATAGATTAATTTAGAGGATAAAAATTTTCTATTATTTATACATTGTTTTCTTTAGCTAACTCATCTACACGTTTTAAAAATGGCATATATTTACCACTAAAGTCTTTCATCATATCATTTATACATTCTTGATATTTTCCATATCCTTCTTTATATCCCATTTCTTTTAGAATTTTGTCTATAATTGCAACTCTACCTGATAAACGTATGGCTTCTTTTTCATTAGATGTGGATATTGGTTTGCCTTTATCCCAGGTTGTATATTCCATTTTAATTCACCTTTATGGGGTGATGGATTGATGGAGTGAAAGATTCCCATGTTTTATATTTTCTAGCAACTGAAATAGCTTTATTTGAAGATTCTTCAGTATAACCCTTTTTAATGAGATTATCGACCAAGTTTTTGTTTTCTGTACTACATATGCTGTCAACATAATCGTAAAAATTCATCTCAGATGGATTAACTATTATAACGTGTTTAATTGTATAGTCTTCTATACCATGTTTGAAATCATCATCATTTTTAAATAAATGTTCTTCAAGCCAGTTGTTTAATATTTTATAGTCTTCTGGCTTTATTTCATTTCTATTATGCTTAACATTTGAAAGTAAAGTTTTTCTAAACACTAATGGATGATAAACGCCTATTTCATTTTCTACATCTTCTAGAAACTTGTAACTTATCTTTTCACGTGTACCATTAGAAGTTACATATTCTTCTCTGTCATTAGACTCTTCAAAACCCTGAACTAAATACCTTAATGCAAAATCTCTTACTGTTTCGTCTCCAAAAATAGCAAGATGGACATCTCTAATCATTTTGCCTTCTTCTGATAATCTAGACCCAGTAAACATTTACGATCACTTAATAATCCTATGACAGTAAACTTTTTAAATACAACTTTTATGACTACCTTTAGTTAACATACCTTATTTTTGCACTAAAAACGGATTCTAACCATTAATCGCCTTAGTTCAATCAAAAAACCTTGAAAACTGCCTTATTTGTAACATGTGAACTCACCGGAAATGGACACCCCAAAATTACCTATACCCTGGCGGCTATAATTAATGGGAGTATGAAGATAACTTTAGAGGATTTTCCAGACAACATTTATGTCTTGCTAGAGGATGATTTCAGAAGGAAATTGTTTAATACAGCAACTTCTATTGTCGGTGACCTTAAAAATCTAGCTAAATTAATGAAAGTTTCTTACCCTAGCATTTTAGCCTGGCAAAGAGCTATAACTGGAAATAAGAAAATTCAATTTTGCTCTGTGAAGAACATAAAGCTGCTTTCCAACTTGCTTTTGAAAAATAGCTACGATGAGTTCAAGCTAGAAAACATACAGAACCATGTAAAAGCTTACAGAGATAGGGCTGGAAGGCTTTGGGTGTGCAACCCCAAGTTACCGATAGAGGACTCGATAGAACTAAGAGAAGTGATTATACATCTTATGTGCGATGGTTCAGCAATATTTACTCCTAGAAGGACAGCAAAATATACAAACACTTCTGAGGGTGCTATAAACGAATTCTCTAGAAGATTATCTGTGTTTGGAAATATACTCAGAAAAGGTAAAGAAGATATCAAGTATCGTGCCGAAACCAGAAAGGACAGAATTAAACCGACGTTAATTTATGTAATACCTAAAGCTATACCTAGGATTTTAGCTAAAAAATTCGATATCAGCTTCGACACATTTAATTCAAGAATACCATCAGAATTTTTTAATGGGGATAGATTGTTATTAGCTAGTGTAGTAAGAGCATTTTTAGTCGATGAGGGTCATGTTAAAGACACGAGTGCATCATTTACCTCAGCTAACATAATGTTGCTTGAAGACTTGAGAAAAATATGCGGTATACTAGGTTACAAGTACAGTAAGATTAGGAATAAGCGTAGGACTTATGAATTTTCCATACTTACCAAGAGCATATTAAACTTTTATGAGGACGTTATGAAAATTGGTAAAATTCCTATCGAAGGTAAACAGGATTTATTGGAATTGGCAGTTACTTTGGTTAAAACTCCGAAAAGAAGGTTAAGAGGACTGGATAAAACAATTTTAGGATATTTATACAAAAATCCCTCTACTATATCACAATTAGCTTTACGTACGAATGTTAGACAATTGCTTATCTGGAAAAATCTTAAAGAATTGGAGAAAGGGGGGAAGGTGAAGGTAATAGGAAAAGTAATGAAACAAGGCGGGCCCAACATTTGGTCTATTTAGATTTGGTAGTTTTTTTCTTTCTTTTTGACTTTTTTTTACCCCAGTCTTTTTTAGAGGCGCACTTATGGTTGATGCACATACGAAATGGGCGACTACCTTTTCTCCAAACCTGAATCATGGGCCATTTACAAGTTTCACACTGCTTGTTCATTGCTGTAATTTGGCCGACAGCTGGAAGAGGAAATCCTGTTTGACAAGAAGGAAACCATATTTTCTCTTTCCAACTATCCTTACATTTGCCTTTCAACCCGCCGCAAATTCCGCACTTGCACTTGCATGCTTTCTTAGTAAATCCACATTTCTTGCATTTGGAATAGTTCGAGCATCCAGAAAATTTCTTCTTGGTAAATATGGAAAACAACGACTTCATCTGACCAGTTTTACAGTTCAAACATGGTCCTAGCGTCCTTTCATCCTCCCTAGCAATCTGCAAAGCTTTAGATAATCTCTTACCTATCTTCTTCTCATTTGATTTAAACTCTGCCAGTACTTCATCAAGCGTCTTCTTTGCTTCCTCTACTACTTCTTCTCTTTTTTTCTTTCCTTTGTAAACAAGCTCCATTTCTTGCTCGAAAAATCTGGTAAGATCTTCGCTCAATATCTTAGGCGCGCTGTCCTTCAAAGCTTTAACTACAGACTCGCCCAGCTTGGTGACTTGGATGGATCTTCCTATAATGTACTTTCTGTTATAAAGAGTTTGCAAAATTTCTGCTCTTGTAGCTTTCGTGCCCAGATTTCTTTTTTCCAATTCTTTCAATATGCTGCCTTGTGAAAATCTTCCACGTGGCTGGGTTTCTTTTTTCAGCTGGTTTAATTTTGAAACTTTTATTTTTTGACTAACTTTCATGTCTGGAAGTATTAGTTCATCTGTTGACATGTACGGCTTGTAAATTTCTGTCCAGCCAGCCTCAATAGTTCTTTTTCCAACAAGAATAAATTTATGTCCATTAACATCAAAACTGACTGTGTTGCTTTCACGTAAAGCTTCATCAGCAAATATAGACAATGTTCTTCTTACAATCAGATCATATATTTTTCTCTGTTGTGTATTAAGTTTTTTCAAGTCTGGTGGCTCCTGGGTTGCATATAGTGAAGGATGTGCAGTATCATCTCTTTTACCTTCTACTGGTATCAATTCTTTCTTTTTCAATAGTTCTTCAGCAAACTTCTTGTAAGGCTGCAAAGATGCCAATGCTTTCAGTATTTTCTGATAGCCGACAACTGGAGGTAATTTCTGGCTGCTAGATCTTGGATAACTTATATAACCAGCTTGATACAAGCTCTCGGCAATGCCCAACGATTGTCGCGGTGAAAATTTGAATTGACCATAAGCTTCAGATTGAAAATCTGTCGTATTAAAAGGTACAGGAGGCGATTGTTTGTATTGTTTCTTTTTTATATCCTCTACCACTACTGCTTTTCCTTTGGAATCGTTTAAAACTTTATCTGCTTCCTCTTTTTTCCACAATTTGCTTTTCTGATAGTTTGCAATAAATTTTTTACCGCCAATGTTTACATGAAGCTCAAGCTGCCAGAATGGCTTGGATTTGAATTTTCTGATTTCAAGCTCACGTTCAAATAACATTGCCAAAGTTGGCGACTGGACTCTACCCGAGGATAAAATTGCGAATCCTTTGTTTCCGCTGTTCTTCAAAGCTAGCGTGAGCGCTCTGGTAAGATTGAAGCCCCATAAAGCATCAAGCATGTGTCTAGTCAACCCACTTTCCAACATAGGAAACATCATATGTTTGTTCATAGTATCATAAGATTCAACCAGTTCATCTTTCGTTAAAGTAGAGAACTTCATACGTTTTGCATCTTTAACATTAGCAAGAAATTTTAAAATATTTGCTGCTATTACTTCGCCTTCTGTATCAAAATCCGTAGCTACAATATACTTAGAGCCCTTGGTTATCATCTCCTTTACAACATCGAAATATTTCTTGGAAAATTCTGCTTCCTTCCTAACTTCGAAACTAGGCTTCCATTCAAAATTAAAAATAGGGTATTTCCATCCAGTGCCTTTTTTTACAGGAGCCAGATTAAACAAGTGGCCTACAGCGCATATGACTATATGCTTCTTACCTTTTCGTGTAAACTCATAATAACTGACCTTATGTTCATTAGTGTACTTTCTTAAGCTATTCCTCTCAGCCAAAGCTTTTGCTATCCTAAATGATGCATCAGGCTTTTCTGTAACAACGACTATTGCCATTTAACCACGTAGTATGTATTAATATAGTAATATATTTAGCAGTAATACAGGAAAAAAAAATCCTGGTTAAC
>CAZPID010000048.1:0-4765 GCA_964586885.1 uncultured archaeon
TTAAAAGTAACATCCAAGTAACGGCTCATACTCCGCGAGATAAGGCTATAGAAAAGATTGCTGAACATGATGAAGTTATAATAGAAGGTACAGGTGGCAGTCAGGGAGGCAGCATAGGAAGTATGGTTGGTTTGAAGTTTAGAGTTGTTAAGGTTAATGGTGTGGCTTTAAGTGAAATACTTGCTGGCAAGAAACAGAAACCTACAAGGTGATTTCTTATGACAGAAATAAAAATTTTCAATAAATGGTCTACATCAGGATTGGAGATTCAAGATTCGGGATTAAAAAATTATATAAACTTAGAACCAAAGATGGTTGTCAAATCTTCCGGAAGGTTATCCACAAAACAATTCTATAAGTCCAAGATGAATATAGTCGAAAGACTGATGAACAAGCTTATGGTTTCAGGTCATAGAGGTAAGAAGCATGTTATAACGTCAGGTAGAAATGTCGGAAAGATTATAAAAGAATACAAGACTGTAAAACAAGTCTTAGATAATTTAGAAAAAGCAGCTAAAAAAAATCCAATAGAGGTCTTGCTTGGTGCAATAGAAAATTCAGCATATCGCGAAGAAACTGCAGCTTACCAAATAGGCGGTATAATTGTACGTAAGGCAGTCATAACCAGCCCTCAAAGGAGAGTAGACATTGCTTTGAAAAACATAGTCCAGATTGCTTACAGGAAAAGCTTTGCTAAGAAGGAAACCATAGTTGATACTTTGACAAATGAAATTTTAGGCGCTTACAATAATGATCATAGCAAATCAGAAGCTGTAAAAGAGAGAACAAGAATTGAGAAAGAGGCAGAAGGCGCAAGGTAAAGAATTAAATTAAGATTTGTTAATTTTATATTTTCTTAATAACTATTCCTTTGTCCGTTATTGTAAAAGGATAAATCTCAACACTGTGGTCAGTTCTTCTCATTTTCATTATTTGCAAGCTTCTCATAGCTCTGTCAGTTACCATAAGTTGAAGAATTAATAATCCATCCACCAAAAACTCTTCAAACCCAAACCTTCCAAAACTCTGTTCACCACGTTTTATTTCAGATATCAAAATACTTGTCACATCAAGACTCTTCAATCTCTTTAACATATCAAAAAGATCAGCCCTTATCTTGAAAACTTCATCCGGTCCTCCTTTCCAGCTCATAGACGCAATGGAAAGACTATCAAGAACAAATCTGTCTGCACCAATAGATTTAGTTTCATTTTCCATGAAAGATATTAGTTCTTTCAGGTCAACAGATTTCATTTTTACTATCTTACATTTACCTTCGTCTATGCATTTTTGAAAATCCCAGCCGAATCTAGCTACATCTTCAATTATATCTTTCTTAGATTCCTCCAAAGTAATGTACAATCCTTTTTCTCCCCTTTGAATACCTTCCCAAATATACTGACAACCCATTATAGTTTTGCATGTACCAGAATTGCCTGCAAGCAAATTTGTGGACCCTTTTATAAATCCGCCTTCCATTAGATCATCTAAACCGGGAATGCCAGATGCTATCCTCTCTATAGAAATATAGGAAGTTTTAGATTTTTTACCCATAATAAGTAGATTAGTTTTTATTAGATTTATTATTTATTTGTAAAAGCGTAAGAATTAAGCCTACAGGTAATAAAATAATTATTAGAATACATATGAAAAAATTGCTACTATTGCCTATATTTGTTGTTGTGTTTAGTTTGCTTTCTGTGAATGTTTTAGCTGATTCTCCTCAGCCTACTATTTTACTTGTAGAGGATGCGCACCTTCTCTATAGTGGTGGTGAAGATGCTTCAAATTCAGGCATAGATCCATTTTTTGTAAATGCACTGGATGCTAATGGTTTAACTTTTGACAAACATATAGTTTCTAATGGTGCAGACAATGGCCCAAACTTGAATACGTTATCTAAATACGATATTGTTATTTGGTTTACAGGAAATGATTTTGGTCTTATACAAGGTTGCGATACATGTGGAACCACATTAACTTTTAAAGATAGAAACAATTTAATTGATTATTTAGACGATGGCGGAACGCTGTTTCTAACAGGTCAAGATGTAGGTTGGGATATTCTAACTAATGAAAATGATGATGATTTCTATAACAATTATCTACATGCAAAAGATGATGGAAATGATTGGATTGATGATGCTGATGACTGTTCTACTAATACACCTCCACCATCTATAAATCTAAAAGGCAAGTCCTCAGAACCTATAGGAAACAGTTTGATATTTTCCATAAATCCTACTGGAGCTCAGGGCGACGGGCTTAAAAATCAGAGATTTCCTAGTATAATAGATGGTTTTGATTCTAATACTTCTGAGTCTGTTTTTTACAATGTACGAAAAGAACTAAAGCCTTCTTTTTGTAAAATAACTTCTAATGACGAAAAGTTTTTGGGTATTTTAAGTGGTGACACAGGGACACATAAAGTTGTATACTCTTCTTTTGGCTTTGAAAGTGCAGGGGATGATACTCTAAGACAAAAACTTATGTCAAGAATCGTTAATGTACTTGGAACACCAAAAACAAAAGATTTAAATGTAACACCATCTTTAACTAATTCTAAACCCGATATTAATTCAACCTGTACAAGATTTATAACTGATACCTTAGATCATCCCCTTCTGTTCCCAACAATAACTGATTCAGAATATTTTGTTAACGATACTGGGACTCCGCCAAAAAGTCAATTTGGTTCTGGTACAGCTTTAAGTGCGTCTGATGGCAGCTTTGATTCGCAGACAGAAAATGTTACAGGAGTAATGACTAGTGCTATCTTCGATGGTTTAACTGACGGCAGTCATACAGTACATGTTCATTGTAAAGATTCAAAAGGATATTGGGGTAAATTTGATAATTTTACTTTTACAAAAGATACCGATCTTCCTACACCTCCGGATCTAATTATACAAAACAATGATACGTATACTAATAAAGTAACACCAGAACTTAGAATACATGATATAAGCAATGGAGGAAATGCACCAGATTTTGTTGAATTCTCTTGTGATAATGCTGCATTCAGTAGTTCAGTGAAATGGACTGATATACCTTTAGCTCCCGACCAATCGTATATAAGACTTTATTCTAATTTTAATATAAACACTGGTGCTGGTTGTACTTCTGGAGACGAGAATAAGATTGTTTATGTTAGAGCAAAGGATAATGCAGGTAATATCGAACCACCAAGTCCAGATGGTCGAGATAATATAACTCTTGATACTATAGCACCAATAATAACTTCAACTACTCCAGCAAATAATTCTTTTCTTACATCTTCTCAAAACATTAACATTTCATTTAGTGATGAAAGTTCAGGAATAGATTCTAGCATTGCTAACAATGGAACTCATAATATCAGTTTTAGTAACAATACAGCATTTAATCCTGGATGGAATAGTGATGGTGGAAAAACTTTACAAGTATTTGTTACTGATAATGCTGGTAATGTTAATAATAGTAAATTTATTTATACTGTTGATGACACACTACCATCAGTAACTATAGATAACCCAATTTCAAATGCAACTCTATCTGGTATAGTTAATCTATTAACAATAATAAGTGATTCTGGTTCTGGTATAGATAAAGTACTTTACCATGTTATAAATGTTACTTCAGGTAATGGAACAATTCTACAATCCGGTGAACTGCTTTCGCCAGACTTCGATACAACTTGGAATAGCACAGCAAATATATCAGCTACAGCAGAAGTTATGTTTAATGTAACAGTCAATGACACTGTGAATAATATAAGATTCAATGTTTCTGTAACTTTCAATATCGACAATACTGAGCCAACAGCTACCATTATTATACCAAGAGCTATTTTTAAAAATTCAAACTTTAACCTAGATTTGAGAGCAAGTTCACCTGTGCAAAATATTTCAAATGTAACTTATTTTATTTTTAATTCTTCTAATACAGTTTTTTCTAACCAGACTTTAAATATAGATAAAAAAGATCATAATGTCACCGATTTAATAAATAATATATCTGACTGGTCGCATGGTAATTATTCAATAAACTTCACTGCAGTTGATACTTTAGGTAAAAATTCTACAGATATTTCATGGGTATTTATAGACAAAATACCTCCAGATATTTCAAACATGCAAATTAACGGAACTTTGGATCCTATCTTTAATGATATTAGGCTTTATCCAAATGAAGCCATAAATTTTTCCCTAAATGCAACAGAAAATTTGACTCAAGTAAGTAAAGTTATAGCTACAGTTTCTCAACCAAATTCTATCGATGTAAACTTTTCCCTTTCACTATTAATAATAATTTTACTTCTGATACCTGGCAATTAATTTTTACAAACACTACTCAAGTAGGCTTATATAAAATAAGCAAAATTTTTGCCAATGATACCTTAAACAATGTAAAAACATTAAATGAATCAGACATAAACAAAAGCTTTTTTGTAGCCAATGGTACTTTAGATGTACTTCTGGATTCTGTAACTAGTATTAATGTAACAGAAAGTGCAGACCTTAATTTAATATTTGATTTTAATAAATCTTTTACCAATTCAAATTTTACCATTGCTATACCACCAAACAATAAAACTAATTTAAACTCTAATCCAAACTACTTCAACATATCATCTTATTCTTGTTTCTTTGGCAGCGGTTGTACTATAGCTTTTGGCATAGATAGTGATTCAAATGTAACTCATATTAATATAACTGGCAACAGTAATGACACAAAGCTGATTATAAATTCTACAGTGAAATCAATTCTACCAGTCAATGATACT
>CAZPID010000049.1:0-4691 GCA_964586885.1 uncultured archaeon
GGTACTTATAGTTTTTTCCATATTGGTTTTAGCTTTTGAACTATCTGTTACATTTAACAGCCCAATTGTCTTTGGTGATTCTGGATTTCATACACGGCTAGCACAATTGATAGCAGAAGAAAGAGACTACTTTGCTTTCTATCCATTTGAAAAAACGACATTGATACAGAACGCCTTCCATAGGCCGCCTTTGTGGAATCTGTTAGAAGCAGGTTATTTTCTTATTTTTGGATTTAGCGAAGTAATTGTTAAATTCCTCACACCTTTCATCGCCGTAATGACAGGAATCGCTTTATTTCTATTGATCAAGCGTTTTCTCAATGAGAAGATAGCATTCATTGCTGCAGTAATAACTATAACAATGCCATCGTTTGTTACATATTCCGTACTTTTCTACACAGACATACTTCTGTCATTTTATGTTGTGTTGTCTGTGTTACTTTTCATAATTGCCACAAAAAGCAACAACAGGAAATATCTGATATTGGCCGCCGTATTTGCCTCATTAGCTTTCCTAACAAAAACCCCGGGTGTAGCACCGATTTTGTTTTTTGGAGTATTGTTTTTATACGAACTGATCAGAGAAAGAGATTTTTCACGTATTCTGAAGAAGTATAGCCTGGTATTTCTAATAGTTGTTGTCATAACATCAGGCTTCTTTATAAGAAATTATAGCCATTATGATACACCCACTTGTTACAGCTTGCCTATAGGCGGTATAAACATCTTCAATAATGAAGGCTGTAGCATAAGAAATTATGATTCTTCTTATTCATTTTCAAGCCAGACAGCAGGAGGCGGCACAGATCAAAGTGTATATTCCATGGGGTTGACTAACTATCTTACATTCGCTTATGGAAACATATGGTTTATTATTTTTGGTTCGTTTGGCGGACTTTTGATACTTGCATGGAAAAAAGATAAATCCACCAACATGCTATTAATCTATCTAATATTTTTCTTAATACTATTCCCAACAGTAATCAGCAGAGCAGAAGACACAGCAAGGCTTACTGTAAGCTGGGTCTTCATGTTTGGCATATTAGCTGCAGCTTTCTTTTCAGAAATACATCATAATATAAGCAAATTCAACAAACACATAGCACTCATAGTCTTTGTCATAGTACTTGTTCTGGCATTCCAGAATTTCTACCCAAAGCTTACAGTAATGGAACAGGTAAAGCAATTCTCGCCACTATTTTTCCAAGCATGTGATTGGGTAAAGGATAACCCAGATGAGGTGCCAACAGATGCTTCTCTATACACAGTTTGGTCTCACAGGACAATTTATAATTGTCAGATAAATGCTGTAGCTCAGACTGACCTTCCTGATCTAGAGCTGAATGGTGATGCTAATAATACTGCTAGAATTGCTAAAGAACATGGCATAGATTATATATTCATCCAAAAGTTTAGTATAGATTCACAAAATAGAAATATCGGAGAGATGTATAACTTAAACTTCGTTAATATGCTAGAAGGCAACAACCAGACATTCGTTAAAGTTTATGAGAACGGCCCAAGTCTGGAGCAGTGCTTACAGCAGGGCGGGTGCGACGGCAACATGATCTACAAAATAATATATAATTAGGGGCAATTTACATGATCGTTACTATGCTCATCGCGCTTATGCTGTCTTTTGCAGCCACTTATATTATCGTGCCGCATTTCATAAGATTTCTTAAATCAGCAGGCATTGTTGGAATAGATGTACATAAGAGAAACAATTCCAAAATAGCTGAGATGGGCGGACCGCCCGTACTTATAGGATTTCTGGTCGGTGTTTTCTTCTATATAGCAGCAGAAACATTGTTTTATGGCAACTTGCCCAATATGATTGGCCTATTTGCTGCAATTGCTACAGCACTGATGATAATAATAATTGGTGTTTTTGATGACCTAGGAGCTTTGGTAAAAAGAATAAACTTCAAGCGTGTAGGCATAAAAAGAATCTATAAAGTTTTACTGCCGTTGTTCGCAGCAGTACCTCTAGTAGCAATATTTGCAGGGGTTTCTGTGATCAACATACCATTCATCGGCACTGTAGATTTAGGCTTGCTCTACCCATTGTTGCTGATACCTATCATCTTAATGGCTATGTCCAATGCTTTTAATATGATAGCGGGTATGAATGGTTTGGAAGCTGGTATGGGTATAGTTTATCTAACAGGCCTTGGTATATTCACTTACATTATTGGAAAGGAGTCAGTTGCGCTTATTGCACTTTCTGCCGCGTTTGCGCTATTTGCTTTTCTTAAGTACAATTGGTATCCTGCGAAGATACTGGCTGGAGACAGTTTAGTGTATTTCATCGGTGCAGTGGCAGCTACAGTTATTATTCTTGGAAACATAGAAAAATTCGCACTTATAGCTTTTACACCTTGGATAATCGAACTAATATTGAAACTTAGGGTAAGACTTAATGCAGAAAATTTTGGCGTATTACAAAAGGACGGCACTTTAAAATCACCTTATAAGAAAATATATTCCCTCACTTCTTTATTCATGCATCTTGGTAAATTTAAAGAACGACAGATAGTAGCGATGATAATTTCATTGGAAATATTTTTTGTAGGACTGGCATTTTTGTTTTCTCTAGGTTAATAAAATTTAGTGAAGAGTATGTTAGGCTTTAATCCAACAGAGCAAAGAAGCAAGTTTGCTTTAGAGTTTATAGGTACAAATAAATTTATCCTAGATGTCGGCTGTGCTACTGGTGGCTTTGCTAAATACTTCAAGGAAGCAGGCAATAAGGTATATGGTATAGATATTAATAAGAAGGATTTAAAAAAAGCTAAAAATAACTGTGATAAAGTTTTTAATCACGATGTTACACAAGGGGGGCTAAAATTTAAATCTAATACGTTTGATGTTATTTTTGCAGGTGAATTTATAGAACACTTAGATTATAATGAAGGGTATAATTTCCTAAAAGAATGTAAAAGAGTATTGAAAGACAACGGTATAGTAATTTTAACAACTCTTAACACGTCCTTTGTCAAACACAGGATAGTCAAGACAAACACTACTGACAAACACGACCACAAAAAGTGTTATAACCCAAAAGAACTTGTAGATCTTGTAAAAAAAACTGGGTTCAAAGTAATCAGAGTTAAAGGGCTAGGAATAATGAAACATTTAATTGGTTCTAAATTCCCACTTTTCTTTTATGGTGATATAGGAATAGTTGTCACCAAATAAAGGATTAAACAATTAATTGCTTATTTTGAAATTATTTTGGCTATCATATTTAAGTGCTTTTTAAATCTAGGGAATTTTTCTGACACAATCTTCAATATCTTAACATCTTCTTCTTTATAGAATTTCAACAGCACTAGAAGCAACAAGTATATAATAGTTCCCAAGATGATTAGAACAATATTAATTAATAGCCCTTCTGTGATAGTTGACAACAAATATACTATAGAAACAGCAACCAAACCCGAAATTATAGACTTAGTTGCATCTTTAAATGGAAGCTTTATTTTCAAATGTTTTCTAAGATAGATGTAGCTTAACAAGAATAAAGTTATGACTGACACACTGTAAGCGACAGCTAGACCGAAAGCGGAAAACTTTATAATCAATGGAACTGCCAAAGCGAAGAAAATAATAGCTACAACAATCATTATGTTTCTATTCAGTCTAGTTTTGCCTATAGCATATATGTTATGTAAAAATAAAATCCCCAGACCATAGAATAAGGATGACACAGCAAGTATTGGAAATAATTCTGATGCAGGAAGATATTCAGCTCTGGAGAAAATTAGAATTGCAAATTTGGAAAACAATATTAAGAATAACATCACTGGTATAGTTACAAATACACTGTATCTAAAAACCAATTCTATAAGCCTTGGACGCTGTTTTTTGGTGCTACGTTTTGCAGATAACTGGGATGTTATGGGTACTATAGCTCCTGTAAGAGTACTGGGGATGATTACAATAGGCGTTATAAGAATCATGGCAATGCTATAGATCCCTGTGGCTTCTGTATTTTGCAATGCAGTTAGCAATACAAATTGTCCATTTAGAAAAAGCGTAAGTGATATAAATGTTATCAGTGCAGGTAAAGCATAAAATGTAATTACACGTCTTTTGTTTATACTTTCTGTTTTACCTCTTAGTGGAATTTTGATAAGTCTTAAAACAGTAACTATAATAAACCATACAATCAAGCCAATTATAGGACCTAGGTAGCTAAAACCCAAAAATAGAAGTAATGCCGACAGTACAACTTTTGCTAACTGTCCCCACCAGTCTGTTAAAAGAAATCTTTTCATTTGCTAGAAGCCATACATTATCATGCCTGATTGAGTCGAAAATGAAATTAGAAATATCATTATTCCAGTCAAAATAACTGCTGTAAATGGAATATTCGTTATTGAGGATATAAAATCTGTAAACACAAAAAATATCAGAAGTACTATTAAGTTAGAAATAAGAACTATTTTAAAAGAAAATCTTATAAGAGAAATTATTTTACCCATACGATTTTTTACAAGATATTCTGGTATAAGCTTCCATACAGCTGGACCTAGGCCAATTATACTGATGCCTGATACAATCATAGCTAGGTTAAACGCTGTGGATACTATGCCATACTCTGCCGGCAGTAATAGCTTTCCAGCTATAAGCCAGTACACAAAACCCATTATAGTTGCTACAAACCAGCTCATGAAAAGGTATGC
>CAZPID010000050.1:0-4633 GCA_964586885.1 uncultured archaeon
AATTTTGATGTAAAAATAATTAATTTGATGTAAAAATAATTAATTTTATATGAATGATGAAACATCAAAATCTTTTTAAATAACCAACTGTCATCAATTTTAACCTAGAATTAATTTTGTAGTAGATAAAAATGTTAGAAAATGAAAATTTGGTTGATGTAGAAAAGGTTAAAGACTTGCAACTAAATGAAAATTTTTTAGAAACTGTCCCCGATTTCAAAAAGGTTAGTGAATTGGCCGAGAGATTAGATTTTTTGGATATTGTTATATTAAGGAAATTTTATCTAACAAGTAAGAATTATGTTTTAAATACCAAACCCTATTGCTTTCCTGTTCTTTTTAAAGAAATGAAAGAACTGCATAAAATGAAAATAGGTTTAGAAGCTCTGAGGAAACGTCTTAAAGTTTTAATAGATGTGGGACTGCTTATTAAAGTGGATAGGTCTAACCCATCAACTTATCTTCCTGTAAAGGAAAGAGAGACTTTTATAAAAGCAATTGTCACAAAATTCTTCTTAATTAATGGTTTGACTAAATTTATCTAAATTAAACCATATTTCATAAAAATATTTAAGATTTTACAATTATAATTATAAGTTAGATGACTATGATATCTACTACGCTGAGTGGAGAGTTCAGAGTTTTTTTGAGGTGATTTGAGATGGAAAATGTCATGGAAAAACTCAGAATATACAGGGCGTTGGATCACGATTTGAGAGTAAAGGCTTATGTTGCCATTAATGAGCAGCCTAGTTTATCTTTTAATGAACTTTCACGGAAACTCAAAATAACGAGAGGCTTGTTGGCCTACCATTTAAGTGTACTTAAAGCTGCGAATCTGATTAACATGAATTACGTAATAAGGAAAGGTAAAGAGACGTCCGAATACGAGTTAACAAAAGGGGGTAAGAAAGTCCTACGAGAATTGGAGCGTCGAATCTAAAAATGAGATTTCTATCTTCTCTATTAAAATAACACAGACATCTAAAAGACTCTAACATTCCAAAACTTTCTATGATAAAACATAAAATTGTTATTTCTATTCCAACTTTTAATATAATAAATCAAATGTTTTCTATAATATTTCTAACATTAATTAATAACATTCTTATAATAAAGCCGACATTTTCTAAACTAATTAAATAAGTTCATATGATTATTACCTATCATCCATTTTATACTGTGAGTAGATGGTAGTTAAGACCGTTTTCGATAGGATAATATAATAAAATAAATTTAATAATATTTAATATAATAACATTGTTATAATTATAATTAGTTTTGTTTTAAGTAGTTAAAGAATATCAAGAAATTCCTTACCGTCTACACGAAACCGTTTACTCTAAGTAATAAATTTATTCTGAAAGGTTATAATTATAAGTATGAAACGTGGAAGACCGTCAAAGAGATTTTTAATACAGTCTGAGATAGTTTCTTTGTTATCCTCCTCCAACATACCTCTAACAACAGCTTTTATAACCAAGGCTCTCTCTAAAAAGTTAAATCAGAACATAAACTGGAATACTGTAGAAAAATATGTTAAGGAGCTGGTAAATAATGATAAGATACAGCCCATAGAACTACCACATTCTAAAAAAGAAGGTAAAAAAGGCTTAACTGTTTATACTTTGAAGAAATAATATGTTTTGATGGAAAAGTTGGAAATACTCAAAATATTTTTGAAGAATGGTCTACAAGTCAACAAAAGGGGCCTCGAATACCTATTTACTAAAAATCTCAATCAAGATAATTTACTAAAGCTAATTAACCAGCTAAAAAATGAAAACAAGTCGATAATAGACCAGGAAGATATTGAAAAAACAGAGCCATTTACCGAAATCCAGCCCATTTTATTAAAAACACATACACCTTTACCAGAAACCATATCTATAGAAGATGTAATACAGGATAAACTTAAGACCTATGAAGCTGTTAGAGGATTTTTGGGGAATAGGTGGGAACTCGTAAACACACTTTCAATTAACAAAATAAACAAAAACATAAAAAGCCTTTCATTGATAGCAGAAATAACTAAATTAGACAAAGCAGGTAAAACAGCAACACTGCAAGATAATACTGGTATAATCACAGCTTCTATAAAAAACTTAGAAGATAATCAGATTTCTCAGATGAATGAAGGTGATGTTCTAAGCTTTGTTTGTGAAAACGGAAGCATTCTAGATATAAAGAAAATTGTAAACCCAGACATCTCTTTATTTAAAACAAAAACACTATCAAGAAAAAATGAAGCCATATTTTTATTTTACAGCTTGTCCAAAACAATAACAGAGAGCATAGAGAACACAATACTCAAAGAGACATCTAAATACGATAAAGTTTATATTTTCGATCTTGAAGACAAAGTAAAAACAAATAATAAAATATTAAAGCAAATTCCTGAAAACACAACATTGACAATAATTTCAACTAAGGCCGGTAATAATGCTATTCAAAAAATAGGATTGCTGTCAATTGATGACATTACTCTACTGATTTGTCATAAGGACATCTTTACCACCACAGACAACCCAGCAAACTTGATGATAAATCTACTTAAAAAAAGAACTATCAACTATCAAAAAATAGATGACACGCCAATACTACCATTTATAATTGATCCAGTACCAGACATTTTCGTCACAAATCTCGGGGGAGATATTAAAACCAACTATAAAAACACAATTTTACTTTCGATCGATAAAGTTAGTAAAGGAAATATATTTTGGTTAATAGATTTAGGAACATATGAATGTTTAAAAATCAGTTTAAAGTAAATTAAAAGCATGGAAATCACATTTCAGGTCCTTGATTGCGATTATGTAAACATCAACAACAAGCCACTTATAAGGATTTTTGGGAAAACCGAAAAAGGCGAATCTGTTGCAGCATTTTATGAAAAATATAAACCTTATTTTTACATACAGGCCGAGAAAAAAGAGGCGGTAATAGAAGAGCTTAAGGAAAACTTTCCCCACACCGTGGAAAAAATTGAAACTACAGAAAAATTCTTACCAAAAGGATTTCAAAAAGAAAAAACAGAATTGCTTAAAGTCTTCCTAACGGACCCATCAAAAACACCAATGGTCAGAGATTTCATCAAACAATCAATAAATGTTAAAAAAACATTCGAGGCAGATATACTTTTTAAATATAGATTTATGGCCGATTTTGGTATATTTGGAATGAGATGGATTAAAGTCTCGGGGGATCCGGTAAAGACCAGTTTGGTTAAAGTAGATAGGGTGATAAAAGCAGATGAGATAGAAACCTTAGATAAACCAGAAAATACAGATCTCAAGTACTTAGCAGTTGACATAGAAGTAGCAACAGAGGAGGGGCTACCCGACCCTAAAAAACACCCAATAATAATCGTTTCCCTGTCATTTTACCCCAAATTTAATAAAAAAGACTCTATAGTCCTTGTGGCGAAACGCGCAGGCCTGTCCAACCACAACACACTTGAATTCCCTGATGAGAAATCGATGATGGAAAGATTGCTAAAAATAATAGAAGACTATGACCCCGATGTAATAACAGATTACAACATAAATAATTTCGATCTACCCTACATAAACGAAAGACTTAGAATAATAAGACTACCACGAACTATTGGAAGATGTAATCAGAAACCAGTAAATAGCAGAAAGATGAGAGAAAACATGTTTCTGAATTCGATACCAGGCAGAATAATAGTAGACCCATATACTATAATCAGAGAGATGAGCAGAAGAGGATTTTTTGTTGGGTTGAAAAGATTTGGATTGGAAGATGTTTCACAACATATACTTGGTGAAGGAAAAGTAGAAATGTCAAAAAAGAACATACCAAAATATTGGAATGGAAAACCAGAACAAGTAAAAACACTTGTAGAATATGCCAGAAAAGACTCAGTTTTGGTTTTGAGAATTCTGCTAGAAAAACAGCTTATAGATAAATACATAGGTGTTAGTACAGTATCGGGCGTTCTTTTACAAGACTCTTTAGATAGCGGAGAGGCAGTTAAAGTAGACAACCTGCTTTTAAGAGAATTTAATAAAAAAGACTTCATAATACCAAACAAGCCTGATGAAAGGGAAATGGAATTAAGAGAAAAAGAAAGGACAGAAAAAGAGTTAAAAGGAGGATTTGTTCTAGACCCGTTGACAGGTTTATATACAAATTCAGTAGTTTATCTTGATTTTGCGTCAATGTACCCTTCTATTTACATAGGATACAACATCTGCCCAACTACTTTGATAACGAATAAAGAAAACCCACCAACAAAAGAGTTCATTAAAACACCATATGGTACCACATTCGTATACCCCAAAATTAGACAAGGCATAATACCTAAGATAGTTAAGAACCTGATAGAAGAAAGAGCCAAGGTAAAAAAAGAGATGAGAAAGGAAAAAGATCCGGTTAAACGCAGATCATTAGACGCCAAGCAAGAAGCACTTAAAAGAATGTCCAACGCCTTCTACGGTTATACGGGATTTCTGGTAGCACGGTTGTATGTATTGGGCATAGCCAGTGCTATTACAAGCTGCGGAAGATATTATCTAAAAAAGACAAAGGAAGTTGTTGAAAATAAAACAAAATACAAAGTCATATATGGCGATACAGATTCAGTTATGGTCGAGACTGATACTAA
>CAZPID010000051.1:0-4547 GCA_964586885.1 uncultured archaeon
TGAAATAACCGTTAAAAAAGATATACCAGTAATAATTTACATGACAGCAACAGACAGAGAACACATCAACAGAGTAAGTATCTTACCTTGGGTTGATAGTTCTGATACAATACTCCCTGGCAAGGTAACTACAATTGAATTTATACCAGACCAAGTTGGAGAATTTAAGATACGCAACATAGGACACGGCTTTGAAGCTACGTTAAGAGTGGTGGAATAATAAAATAATAAATGTAAAAAGTAGTCAATAAATACATGTTTGTCTTAACTATAAAATATGTGTAAATGCGGTAAGCAAAATTTGATTAATGTGAAATCTTTAGATGATTCAAGAGAAAAGAAAATTTTTAAAATAGTTTCTGAAAAACCTACAAATTTTACTAGAATAAAAAATAAATCTACTTTTCATCAAGAAATAACCTCTAGGATACTAAAAAGATTAGGTGATAAGCTAATTGTAAGGAAGACGGACGGATTATATGATTTATGTTGTAATGGTAGCAAACTGAAATTAAAGGTATGATAAAGATGGTAAAATTGAAAGAAAAAATAAAACTTTACTGTTCTGAATGTGGTTGTAAAGTGGAAGCTATCAAAGGAAAACTTACCTCATGTTGTAGAGCAGAAACTAAAGGAAAGAAATCTAGTAATTCAGGTTGTACATGTTAATAGCTTGGATTACAAAAGGTGCTAAAATTATGAAAGATGAAAAAATAGAGGATGTTTCAAGGGGCCTATCTTCAGAAAATCCAAAAGAACGACTAAAATCAGTAAACGAACTAACAGAAATAGCAGTTAATCTGAATGCTGAAGATAGGAAAGAAATTGTTGAACTTCTCGGCAGTCTTGCTAAGGATAAGGAAGCTTTCATAAGATGGAATGTTGCTATCGCCTTAGGAAAGCTAGGACATAAAGATGCTATCCCTATACTTGAAAATATGACTAATGACATGCATGCTAATGTTCGTTTTAGAGTTGCTATCGCATTGGGCTTAATAGGTTCTGAAGCTGGTATCCCAGTTCTTGAAAAGATGATAAACGATACTTACCAAATAGGAGAGCACTTTATAGTGAGAGCATATGTTGCATTTGCATTAGGAAAAATTGGTCATGTAGATGGTGTGCAACATCTAGCTAAATTAGTAGAAGATAAAGATCCTGTAGTAAGATGGAATGTTGCTGTAGCTTTTGGTGATATTGGACATGAGGGTGGAATACAACATCTAGCTAAGCTGGTAAATGATGAAATTCCTTTTGTTAGGGCGCATACTGCCATTGCTTTAGCTGAAATTGGTCATAAAAGTGGATTACCTTATCTCGAACAATTATCAAAAGATAATGTTGAGAAAGTTGCAAAAATCAGCAATGAGGCATTAGAATTGCTTAGGAGTTATAGTTAATAGTAAAGAAAGAAATGATAAATAAATTACTGATCTGAAGTATAAAATAAGAGATGGTAGGATAATAAAATAATAAATGGTAAAAAGATTAATTTTAGTTGCATTATTAGTTATCGCCTTAGTTGGCTTAGCTTTAGTTGTAAATTATGTAAATCAGACCAAGCCTCTATGGAGTGAGCCAGTTCAGATTACAAAAAACATTGATATTAATCAAGTTCAGTTTACTTCTGATGGTAAATTACTTTTTACAGGCAATGATGGTATATACATGGCTAATTTGGATGGAACAGACATGCGAGCTCTTTTTTACTATGAAGGTTTAAGACGTGCTGCTATGAGCCCTGATGGGGAGAAAATTGTTTTTGATAATGATTTTGATATATTTATTGCTAATACTGATGGTAGCGATCTAAAGTCTCTTATAAGTGATCCTAATATTTTTGAATTTGCTTTTTCTATCAGCCCTGATGGGAAGGAGATATCATTTGTGACCATAGACGATAAAAATTCGGAATACGGCATATGGAAAATGAATTTAGATGGAAGCGATAAAAGAAATATTTTGTTGACGAATGAATCAGTGTTAAGACATTCAAGATGGAGCCCAGATGGTGCTAGAATATCATATTTTAGTGTGACAAAAGGAGAGCCTATTATCTGGGTAATGAATTCAGATGGAAGTAATAAAATTAATCTAACTTCTAATTTGGATTTTGCAAGACAAGTTAGTTGGAGTCCAGATGGTAATAAATTAGTTTACTCATCAAAGAAATCGGGAGATTTTGATATATGGATTATGAACTTGGATGGAAGCAGTAAAACTCAAATTACAAGTATAGCCGGCCATGAATCAAAACCAGTTTGGAGTCCTGATGGTAAAAAAATTGCTTTCCTTTGTTCAGATTGTCTGAATACAACGGGCAGTGATTTGTACATAATATCGAAAGGATGAAATAAGTTACAATTGTTATTTAAAACAAAAACTAAAAATTAAGATTAATGGTAAAGCAAAAAAAAGTAATTTTCTTCATGGTAGATGGTCTAGCGGACAAACCGATAGATGGTAAGACTCCTTTAACAGAAGCTTACACGCCAAACATTGATTTTCTAGCTATGAATGGTAGTTGCGGTGAACTAAAACTTTTATCAAATGATATTTATCCTGACAGTCATACTGCAAACATTTCTCTTCTTGGCTATAATTATAAAAAGTACGACATTAACAGAGGTCCTCTGGAAGCAATAGGATCTGGAATAAACTATAAAAATGAATGGCTAGCTCTTAGATGTAATTTAGCTACTGTTGATGAGAATCTGATTGTTGTAGATAGAAGATCTGGAAGAAACAGTTTATTTTTAGATGAATTATGTAGGTTTTTGAATGATAATGTAGCTCTTCGTACAAGATTTTCTTTCAACCATACTATAGGACATAGAGCTGTGCTTATTATAAAATCACACTTAAGCGACAGAATAACAAGCAATGATCCCAAAAAAGCTGGTGTGAAAGTAAGGTCTATCCAATCTTTGGATCATCTATCTTTGGTTAGTGCTAAAATAGTTCAAGACTTTATAGAAAACAGCCATGAGCTTTTATTGGATCATAAATTAAATAAAGAAAGAGTTAGAAAAGATTTGTTGCCATTTAATTACATCTTGGTTAGGGGCGCTGGTAATAAGATAGATCACTTACCAGATTTCTGTAAAAAATATAAGCTCGAGAAGGTATTATGCATCGCTGAGAACGGATCAGTAAAAGGTACATGTGTACTTGCTGGTTTTGACTATATGACTATACCTGAAACTGACTATGAAGGTAGTCTTGATTTTATTTTTAATAATTTAGACAAGGCGGTAGATGAATACGATTTAGTTTATGTTCATGTTAAAAACATAGATGAAGCTGGACATGATGGTGATTTTCAAAGGAAGAAAGAAATGATAGAGGAATTGGATAAAAGGCTTAAAGCATTAAAAAAATTTGATGGTATTTTTATTTTATCATGTGATCATATAACATCTTGTTCTGACAAGTCTCATCTGGCTGGCAATGTACCATTTTTGATTCATGGTAAAGGTAAGGATAAGGTAAGGAAATTTGATGAAATGTCTGTGAAGAAAGGCAAGTTTAAGAATTATACATCAAACAAGATGTGGAAAATTATTTACTCTGTTTAATAATAATTGCTTTATTTTAATCTATCCAAATGTGAAAGTATAAAGCTCGAATCCAGGTGATGCGTCTATCTCAAGAAGATGTTCGCCATAACCAGGCGTGGAAACTATATTATATAGCCTTTGGCTGTCTATGTTTACTACAGTGTTTCCATTCTCTTTAACAGTGTCCTGGCCCATGGAATCTTCGATTAGAAGCTTTCCATCAAGTAAAACAGTTATCTTTGCATCGCCACCTGAAACAATATTTACATTTTTAGCTCTGTAGATCAAGAATAGTTTTGAGTTATCAACAGAAATTACTCTATCTTCCTCATTCTTCCACTTACCTGAAAGATAGACAGTGTTAGCTCTTGTTATAACTGTGTCCTTGTAATCAACAACATTACCTGGAGAAAAGCCTTCTATATTCCCAAGCGGTGCTCTTGCAAACCTATAACCAAGAAATAGTTCTGGGGTACCTATTTGTAAAAAATCTGTATCCGAAGGTATTTGACTTATGTTAACATTAACAGTAGAGTTAATTTCTCTAAGGAGAGATTGTATTACTTTCTCTGTTTCTTCATAAGCACCTTCACCTATGTGATCATATCGTATGTTACCTTCTGCATCTATGAGATATTTCCTTGGCCAATATTTGTTGTTGTAAGCTTTCCATGTGTCATAATCATTGTCCTGTGCTACAGCATACTTGATACTGTACTTCTCAACTGATGCTTTAACATTATTGATATCCTTTTCAAACTCAAACTCAGGAGTATGCACGCCTATAATTACTAACCCTTCATCAGAATATTTTTCATTCCAATCGTTCAAGTAAGGAAGAGTTCGTATGCAGTTTATGCAGCTGTAAGTCCAGAAATCAACTAGAACAACTTTTCCTTTAAGACTTTCTAATGTTACAGGATCAGAATTTATCCAGCCTTTTATACCTTCAAGTTCTGGTGCTTTTCCAAGATCAGGTAAGGAAGA
>CAZPID010000052.1:0-4524 GCA_964586885.1 uncultured archaeon
GGACATGTTAGACAGAGGAGGGAAGCGATGGAGGCCTGTCCTAACTTCTTATTTATGAAGCTTTAGGAGGAAATAAAGAGGATGTTTTAGACATTTCTATAATACCGGAAGTTGCACATAACGGTAGCTTAATTATAGATGATATAGAAGACGGAAGTTATTTGAGAAGAGGAAAGCCCGCCACTTATAAAGTATTTGGTAATGATGTAGCAATTAACGCTGGTAATATCATGTATTTTTTACCACTACTATCGCTAATTAATAACAAAGATAAATTTGACGATAATGTTATACAAAAAGTTTATGAGATTTACATCAAAGAAATGATAAATATTCACTTCGGGCAAGGAATGGACATAGCTTGGCACAAGGAACTAGATAATAGTAAAATTGTAAGCGAGGAAGAATATCTTCAAATGTGTTTGTATAAAAGTGGTTCATTAGCCAGAATGGCAGCAAAGATGGCTGCAACTTTAGCTGGAAAAGACGAACAAACAGTAGAAGTTTTAGGAGAACTGGCTGGAAAGATTGGCGTAGCATTTCAGATACAAGATGACATTCTAAATTTAACTGGTGAAGAATTTATGAAAAGGAAAGGTTTTGGAGAAGATATAACAGAAGGTAAGAAGAGTTTACTTGTGGTATATACATTGAATAATGCTAATGAAAATGATAAAAAAAGATTGTTAAATATCTTAACTTCACATACAAAGGATAAAAAAGAAATCTCAGATGCAATAAATATAATAAACAGTTATGGTTCTATAGAATATGCCAAGAAAGTTGCCAAGGAAATCATAGACGAGTGTTGGGGTAAAGTAGATAAGATATTACCGTCTTCTGATGCTAAAAATAAATTGAAGATGATTTCTAATTATTTGATTGAAAGAAAGATATGAAATTTTATAGTATCTATAGTAATTTTTAAAAGCATAATTCCAATCCAGTTTTATGAATCCGTATTTAGAATTGCTAAGACCAAGTGTATGTCTTATAGCAGTATTTGCACTAATTATAGGCAGTGTGGTTGTAGGTACTTTTACATTTTCCTACACGCTTATTATTGCATTTATTGTCATTTTCCTAATTTGTAGCAGTGGCAATGTTATAAACGATTACTTTGATTTTAGGATAGACAAAAAATCTATGCCTTTTAGGCCAATACCATCAGGACGTGCTAATAGACAAAATACATTCAAGCTTTTTCTTATTACTGGGATAGTAGGCCTAGTTTTAGCATATTTCATAAGTTTACCATTTTTCATTATATCTATCATAAGTTTTATTATTGCAACTACATACTCATACAAATTGAAGAAAATAACGGTTGTAAAAAACATTGCTGTTAGTTGGCTTGCCGCATCATCTTTTCTGGCCGCGGGGTTTATTTCAAACACGCCAGTAATTAACATTGCTCTGCTTCTATTGGTTGTAATAGCATTCTTAGCTACAATGGGTCGTGAGATATTGAAGGATATTAAGGATGTTAAAGGCGACATGTCAGCAAAAATACAAACATTACCTATCAGCATTGGAGAAAATAACTCAAGAGCATTAGCATTTGCTTTAATTTACTCCGCATTTTTATTACTTTTTATACCATTGTATTATAACTTATTTTCCGTTTTTTATTTAATTGGCGTAATACCTGCAATAGTCATAAGTATATTTGCTATAAAGATGCCTATAAGAAAATCAGAAAAAGCAATCAAAATATCCATATATTTTGTGTTGTTGGGCTTTATTTTAAGCAGTTTGATTTAGAACTCATAAATTTCAGGCCCCAAGTTGCTAAACATTATTACACGCTTATTGCATTTTGGACTTAGTTTTTTCCTGATAAAAATCCTTTTTTCTTCCCGCATCCTTTTTATAAAATTTCTTTCTCCCTTTCCGTATGTTTTTTTATATTGCTGTTCTCGGTGAAACAACATGCTTCTCAGCGAAATTACAATAAGATAAACCAATTGCTTATCAGTCCAATTAATGCTTGCTGATCCATTTTGTACATATACAAAACTATTGTTGTATAGTTTCCCAGGTAACCAAAGGCCTTCATTTATCTGACCTTTTGTATGTTTTACTATTACATTTGCATTCGGCAATTTCCTTAGCACACCTGTTTTATAAGCCCATTCTGTTGAATAATTTATTAGAATAAATGCCGTTAAGCCATTATTTTTATCACTTTCTTTTTCCAAGTTTTTTATCATATGCACAAAATTGCCAAAACGAGTAAGAGTAGGCAAATTTGCAACAAATTTCAGACGTATGTCATTGTTTTTTACATAGTTTGAATAAACAACAATTTGCTTTTTTAAAGCTTGCATTATAGTCTGGTAGTTATTTCTTTTCTGATGCCCTTCACCTGTGGTCAATATATATGCATATTTGCTTCCTAGAAGTGATAGTATGTGTAGCATACGAAGTACAAACATGTTGCCGTCAAAATATGCCCGCCAACCATCCAGATGGGTTGATGTTCTTGTGCCATCTGTAAGCTCGTAAATGACAAGATCTTTTATTCCTTTTTCATCAACGTCAAGTTTACGACAAGCATCTTTAAATTTTTTTTGTGCCTCATGTTTTTTCATCAATTTTGGTAATTCGTACATAATAATTATAAAATTATATGATATCGCATTTTTATATTATAATTTATTTTCTTATATACACAAAAGGATTCTAAAGTTTTCAAAACATTCATTCAGACGGTTTTTCCACTTGAGCAAACTGCGGGGTAACTATCAGATAACCATCTTCCACCACTGTCATATCCCAATTGAATTGTATACATACTCTCTTCATTTTTTGCAATGTATTTTGAAATTCTCCTACATCTCTCCTTTGAAGCTCCTTGAGTCTAAGAAAAAGTATACTGCCGTCTTTCACAAGTCTGGCAATTCTTTCCACATCATTGATACCGTTTAAGTTTTCTATCCTTATGGTTATATGATGGCCAGGTTCTACTCTAGGCTCTAGTTCCATTTCTTCTGGGCCTTCATCTTTTTTTCCAAAGCCAAGCTTACTTGCAATTTTATCAAATACCATCTAATCATCTATTATATTAAATAATTGCCTTCTCCCCATTTAAAAGTATTTTTACTATAGTTCCATTTAGCATTGTCATATTTCCTGAAACTTGCATGCTACCTTTGAAGCTGTCTATTTCTATATTATGATCTGTAAGAGTCAAAGTTCCTATATCACCAATCACACTACCTGAGACATTATCCAAAACTATCTTCTTTTCCAAGATATTTGTAAGAGTGAAGTCTGTTGATACACATTCAATACTTAACCCAAACCCTTTTTCATCAGCTGGTATAATGTTATTTCCCATTTCTAAGCCACTAGAAACCCCTTGTATACTAAAATTCTTTTCATTTGTTAAAGAAATCTTACCCTCAATTATACCAATAGATATTTCTTGCAGAGTCTGGTTTTTTTGTTCTACTGTTAGATCACCTATACTAAGATTACAACTGCCTACCCCATCTAAATTGGAATCTTTAACGCTAAACTCCTTACCATTAAAAGCAGAGGCTTGAACAGAAAGATACATTGTAGTATTGCCTGTTTCCATATCTCCTGAAATAAATACATCAGAGTCAGGTAAAATGTTAGCGATTTCGCCTGCCCCAGATTTTAGTGTAGAAAGTAAATCACTACCATTATCTGAAAAGAATAGGTACCATACAACAAGTATTATTAAGAATACAACAAATATTGATTTCCAGTCAAATAATACCATATCCATCTAATATATATTTTAATAGTAAACAATATTAATCTTTAAAAGGAGATTTCATGACCGAATCAATTGCATTAGCACAAGGAGACTTTAACTTTTTTGGTATAATAATATGGATAGCATTTCTTATGCTTTTCATGCCATTGTCCCAGAGAATGATGTCGCAGCAAGTAATAATGAAGCTAGATCAGATGCACAATATGCTGGTAGGTATGACAGTAGATTCTAAGAGACGTATGATAAGAAAAATAGGTAAAAATGTCAGTAAAGATGTCAAGGATAGTATAAATAGTTTTATGGAATTTTTTGCTATAAGTCCAGTCAACCTTGATCCTTATGGAATAGTAAAGAAGATAGAATACATAAGCAATTTGTCTGAAAAGAGATTCAAATACTTTGTAAAGCAGATTGCACCAAAGATGGATGAAGAATCAAAGGCTAATTTGATGATGGGTTTGTCAGGCTCGATATCGCTCAATATGCTGGCAAAGATAATAAAACATTTTGCTGAGCTTATAAGAAAAACTAAAAGCGTTCAGCTGGCAATGATAATACAAATGCAATTGCCGTTCGTAGAAAGAATAGCAAAAGCTTTAGCTAAAGGAACAGAAGCCATGACAAATGGCTGGCCGATGGGTGATGCTATAGGTCCGCTGGTGGCAGCTGATATGATAGGCAAAAATAAAGCAAAAGAAATCATGCCAGAAACACTTCTTTGCAGAAAGAGAATAGCTGGAAGAAACGTGTTAATAATGAAAGCAAAAGGCCCT
>CAZPID010000053.1:0-4522 GCA_964586885.1 uncultured archaeon
CCACCACCACCACCACCACCATTAGCATCAGTACCACCAGCACCGCCCCCACCGCCAGCACCGCCAGCACCACCAGCACCACCAGCACCGCCAGAACCGCCAATTAATGATATTGTTCCGTTAACTGTTAATGTATTTTTTACAAAAATTATTTGTGGTGAAGTACCATCTAATGTAACTCCTGCGTTTATTGTTAAATTATTATAATGCATTATTTCTGTTAAAGTAGTATTAGCTGAAATAGTCACATCTCCGTCAGATCCATCACCAAAAAATCCTGCACCGATTCCAGCCGCAGAAAATTCGTATGCTGTATCTCCTGCATTTCTTTTTAGGAATTGATCCGCTACTGGTATCGGCACATCTGCAATATCAACTAAGTTTAAAACTTCAGACATTTGTAATAAGGCGATTTTACTAGAAGCATTCAATCCAGCGTAGCCACTAGCAGCATCTTTGTTCGCAATTAATTCTCTCGCTGCTAAATCTGACACTAAGTTGGTGATCTTTGATTGAGCTAAATCTGGAATTCTTGCATCGACAAAAGTTCCAGTTGTAATTTTTCCAGTATCTAAATTAGGAATATCAGCAACTTGAACTGGTGTTCCTCTAATGTAAACGTCTCCAGCTCCTGTAGGGGCTCCGACATTAACGATTTTTCTTCCTCCCCAATCTTTGGCGACATCAATATTTAACTGTGAAAGGTTCCTAATACCACGACCACTTCTAAAGCCTAATCCCATATTATATTTCCTTAGTTCTAAGAATTAAAGTTTTACTTTCAGCTTCCATTTTAATCTAATGAATTATGTTCTGCCTTCCTTTCCAATCTCTCTTTCTTGCTTTTATCTTATGATCATAGACAGCGAAAATTACAGATCTTTGACTTAATTCACTCAGTTTAATTTTTTTGTTGAATAATGCCCTACGATATGAATCAATCCTGGTTTTGAATTCTTCGATCAGCTGCTGTCTCTTTAATTCTAACCACTCAGGAAAAGACCAGCCTAAAAGTAATGAAGAAAACGTAATTTTTGGCAAGAGTTCAATAGTTGCAGAATTACTTGTTTCTATACCACGTTGAAGTATGGTATTTGAACTAGTAGAAAAAATGGCCATTATTACGGGCATCCAGATATCTTAATTATAAAATATCCATCTCTTTTAACATAACTTTCTACCTTCTCAGTCGCCTCTTCGGTATGACAAAATTCGCATTCTTTATCAGTAATTTTTGCCTTATCTTCGCCTATTGATCTTAGCCATCTTATTGCACTTTCTATCGCTAGCTTGTTATTGTTTCCCTTTTTGTCCTCAATAGCAACATCAAAATGCATTAATCCATCTTTCCCCTTTATCCATGTGTCATGTATTTGAATCTGCATAATATTTGAAGCTAAACAAACTAATTAAATCTAATGATAATCGGCTGATTAGTCAACTTGTGGCGATTTAATCTTGCCATAATTCCGATCATTGTATTTAGACTTAGGTTTTCGTATCAAGTTTTCAATACTATCTTAGAATTTTTAATTTCTCCAGCTAACTGATATTGCAGAATTTTCTGTTCTAAATCTTCTATTCCTGCCTCTATCAGATCATCTATCCAACATTCAAAACTTGGATGAAGTTTTAAATTCATCTTCCTAGAATAAACTCTTTGGAACGCATATCCATCCATTAATGCTGAAAACATTTTATTTCCCTTTAATTTTAAAACTAATTTCTTTGATCCTTTTTTATTAAATTTTTTATCTGAAGGTCTATCCTCCTTCTTGATTTGCTGTAAAGTAAATTTTTTGTCATTAGGTAAGTTAGAAGATAGAACTAACCTTAAATTATGCTTCGCCGTTAAAGCACATAATTTCAAATATTCTAATAAGAAATTTTTTAAATTCAGAGGAGTTTTTGCAAGTTTATAATATTCTTCAATGATATCCTCCTGTTCCCGATCTAAAAAAATCATTATCTGATTTTCCCGCATATAATTATTTTATTGTAGATAAATATAATCATAGTTATACCCATCAAAACTGAAAAAGACTAAGCAGAATTAAAAACATAGATAAGAAAAGATGATAATCTTAAAAATTTAAAGATATTTTAGTCATCATTGTTTTTTTTATTTATGGTACTTGTATCAATCAGGGTTACATTTGGAAGACTTTTTAGAAGAAACGTGGGTGCCCGATCTACACCACCCACAATAACTGTTTTTCTTGATGATGTATTTATTGGCAAAACTCCTAGAGGATCTGGTGACTTTGATAGTATAGATAAAACATTTGAGGTTGAAACTGATTTTGGAGATCACATAGCTAGGGCTCAAACAAGCCAAGCTGATTCTGCTAGTTGTGGAACTGGATCCCTTTCTATCATATTTGAAGGTCAACAAATAGCATTTATCCGTGAAAAACTTAAAACACTAAATCCATGTGGTAACACTACAGCAATTCGTAGTTTTATCCTTCCACCATTGCCTAAACCTGATCCATCTATAACGGTCACCTTTAATCCCTGTATCGCTGATTGTTTTTCCGGCGAAGTGAATCTTTCAAGAGATTTTGAACTAACAAGATTAGATAAAAGTCAACCTTTTTTAATTGATTGGGGCATCACAATCGATCCCAGAACTCCAGAATGTCGAAACTTAATTGCAAGAGAATCATCTAGAGTTGGAGGAATGTCTGTGGTAGATCTAGATACTGAAAAAGAAATCTTTAAGACTCCTATAGTTTCACCAGGAAGATTGAGTCTAAGTTCCATAACGGATCTAGTTAAATTTATTAAAAATTCCGAAAGAATAAAGATTATCGTTTTTAGTACTACATGCCACCATGGTAGTACACCTAGCATTACCTACATAAGAATTTCAAAGGTCGACTGGCATGAATTTGTTCTGAATAGGATTAATTAGAATTATTTCTATTGCCTTCACCTATTAATGAACGACTCTGTCCGTTGAAAAATAGTGATACCTTCTCTTTAAATTGAATCTCAGTAAATCCAGCAGTTTCTGTTAATTCTTCTATAGGAAGATTTTTAATAGAAACTCTCCTAACAAAAATGTTTTTTCGTCCACTGTCCATGTTTATGGTAACCTGTAAAGGTTCGATACTTCCTCTAATCCTATCAGCTTCTAAAATTCTAATGGAAGTTACGTTCTCAAATTCTTCATCCTCGATCTGACGACTGAGTATCTTTCTAATCACTATGTGTTCAAAGTATTGTAAAATCTAAAAGTTTTTGTTTTTGGTGTTACCAGAAGAATTAACTTTTTTACTTGAATTTAAAATAGTAAAGGTATGCCTGATCAGGTAGGTACTAGTGATGAAATAGAAATTAAAACCTTATGGTTTGGTTTCCGTAGAAAAAGTGCAGAACAAATGGAAACATTAAAAGAAGGAGAAACTAAGATTATGAGGAACTGGTCTTGGAAACGTATGGGATATGTTAGAAAGGCGATATCTTTGAAAAATGGTAAAGTTATTTCACAAATAATAGACTAAGTGGAACATTTTCCTAAAAATGGTTTTGTATCATGAGTTTTCTTTTTAAGTTTTATGCTTCCATCTGAATTTTTTTCAATGTGCATATTCTTATCTGATGGGCACTCTATCTCATCACCTGGTTCTAATTTTGACACATCGATATCAAAGTTTTCTCCACCTTTAATCTCAACAATTTCTTGATATTTTTCATCGCCTGGCTTTAGTTTTTGTCCCAATTTACTTTTTCTAACAGGGTAGACTTAAAAAAATTTGTTTTTCTGTATTACCGAGGATAAAGGGAGGAATTTCTTTATCCATCGGATATCGCAATTGGAGAACCGCGATATTTTAATTTTTTAGAAATAATATAAAAAGTTAATTGATGCCTCAGAATGGTGTTTTCTAAACAGACTATGTCTTATACCAGAAGACATCATCTCGTCATTAATTTATGGAGGTAATACGAACACAAAAACGTTTAATTCCTAGGTTTTTTAAATAAAGTTAGATGCCAACTTTGGAAATCCCTTCAGGTCCATTCGGAATATCTGACCTTGTCGTAGAAAGACTGAACCAACTTCTTGAAAAGTTAGCAGAACTTGATCTAAAAGGAAAATTTCCAATACCAACCAAACGTTTGGGTAGAAGCAGTTCTTCATTAAGTATAGGAGATTAATCAACAATAAATTTTAATCTTAGATTTATGACACTAAACTAATGATCAGAAAAATATTAAGACGTAATGATGAACCAACTGAGGCAGAAAGTCCAGATTCAGAAGAAAAATTTGAAGAATGGATGATGGACGAAGTCTTTCCAGGATATGAGGAGACCTTAGAAACAACCGATGAAACTACACCAATTAAAAACATTGATACCTTTAAAAATGCTGGAATAATGACTGATAATAAAGGTCTGGTAATTAAATTCAATAGTGGTAAAGAATTCCAACTGACGATAGTTCAATCTAAGTAGAGATATCTAATTGAGAATTATAATATTAAAGAAAAGGCCTTATGATAATGGAAAAC
>CAZPID010000054.1:0-4520 GCA_964586885.1 uncultured archaeon
GTTCATTTATTTTATCTCCCCAATCACCTAAAGAACCATCAGGATAGTATTTCTTAATTGACTTGTGTCCTTTGCTAGGCGGTGTTAATCTAAAAATAGGATGCATGCTTTGTATCTTGCTCATTTTAATTTTACCGTCAAAAATACTTTTACCAAGATCGTCAAACCCCTTAAAGCCTAGTTCTTTTATCTTTCCTTCGTCTAATCTTTTACCTCCAATTAATCTGCCTCTTTTCTTCAGCATTTCTAAAAATGTTTCATAGTTTATTTTCCCATAAGCAACATTGTCTCTACATTTTTGTATCATACCTAAATAAGTAGCGTCTTCTGGAACAATAACAGAATTATTAACTTCATTTAATCTAAGCATCTTCATTGTAGCTTCTACTTTTTTAGTTACATCAATCTTGCCACGTATTCTAATAACAGCGTACATACTCTTCATTCCTCTATATTAGTTAATATTAAAACAATTTAAATTATTTTTCTAATTTAAATCTTTTAGAAACGAAGCCTCTATCTAAACTTTGAATAAACGGTACTAACCTTGGACCGAATCTTCTACCAATTAGAATAAAATATGCTGCTTGGAATATTTCATTCGGTTTAATCGATAGCTTATCTGAAATATCTTTAATCTTATCCCAAATCTCTTTGTCAGTTCTACCATCCTCCAAGAATCTACCTAATTCTTTTACTGCCAATTTCTGTAATTCAGAAAGTTTTTCATCGGTTCCTGAAGGAATGCTTTTCAATAATCTTATTTTTACATTTTCTGGGGCAAATTTTTCAATCCAAATTTCCGCATAGTTTATAGTAGCTTCCAAAATGCTTCTTTCAATATCACTTAACTCTTTTATATGACCAATCTTTTTTAGTATCTCTAATATTCTTTCTAATCTATTTTCTTTTGGCAAACTTTGTATAAGCATAGCAGCAAAGTCAAAAGGTATCCTATACGGTTTTTCTTTAGGAATATTTTTTACTGAGAGCTTGTAGACTCTTTTTGCATTGTTTTTATCTCTGTCGTCAGCTTTCTGTAATCCAAAATAAATCTTCTCAGTTTTTTCAAATTCTCTATAAAGCAGTGGTATTGTATCTCCTTCAGGTGTAAAATCAATGGTGGTCTCTGGTCTTGTTTTAACCATTAAAAATCTTAGAATTTCTGGCGGGGCCATTTCAGCAATTTCGACAAAACTCACACCTAATCCTTTGCTACTACTCATCTTTTTTCCGCCGACTAGGAAGAATTCGTAACCTGGTCCAATGTCTCCACAAGTTGATGGCCATGGCGGTGGATACTTTAAAACCTTACATGCTACTGCTACAGCTATGGTTCTACTTCCACCTTTTGTAAAATGATCCTTTCCAGCTGATTCACAAACTACACCTACAGTTGGCCATTTTGCAGCCCATTCTACTTTCCATGGCAGCTTTCCATTGCCATCATAAGGAGAAAGCTCACCTTCATGTCCACAGCCAATTGCCCATTCTACTAAGTCGGGTTTACACACATATTTTACAATTTCTTTTTCGCTGTCCCATTCACTTGACACAGTTGTACCTATCTTTCCACATTTCTCACAAATTGGATTAAAAGGTAATTTGCTATCTGCTTTGCCGTAGGTTTTCTTGTATATTTTCTTAATCTTATCAGCATTATCAAGAATAGTTTTTATAGCCTTGTTGAAATCTCCTCTTATGTATCTTTCGCCAGTGCTTTCTAACTCAGCCTCAATATTGAAATCATCAAGCTTGTTTGTAGCTTGTGTAAAGAAATAATCGGCATAACTTTTGTATCCTTCTACTGGTGACGGTATGTTCCTTAAAGGCATTCCCATATATACTTTGAATTTTTCTTTGTCTAATTCTGGGGGTACATCATCCATAGGATCTATGTCGTCACTGCTCAAGATGAACCTTGCTTTCATTCCTTGGTCTCTCATAGATTTTGCTATCATGTCATGAATTACCCAACCACGGCCAGCGCCAATATGTATTTTCCCAGAAGGTGTTTTTTCATCGTATACTATATAGCCTCTTTCTTCTACTATTTTTTTAAGAATTTGGCTTTTCTCTACTCTTTCCTTTACTTCTTGTGCTACCTTGTCTGTCCAATATACCCATTCTTTGTTTTCGCTCATAAATTACACTACTGATTTATCTTGTCCACACATTGCAACTAATTAAACTAGGATCATTACCAGATGTTACAGTATACTTTAGATGTAAACTATCTTGTATCACGCCAATGCCGTCCCATAAAGCATACTTAGGATAAGCTGTTTCAGTTACATCTGTTTTTGCAGTGACTGCACCACGATATGTATAAGTACATGTAGTTGTTTTCCAACTAGTATCACATACACAAGTACAACCACTCTCTGTACATTTTAAATGTGATCTACAACAACCATCGTTAGATATAGAACAACTTACTGTTATATCTGATTTTTTGTTCGTACTGGTAAAATCAAAAGTATAGTCACTATTTGATAAAACTTCTTCCAAACGATTAAGGTTTGGATCAATATTGCTTATAATATTGCCTTTAACTGTGCCTGTTGATTTCTTATAACCGCATTGAAAAACCGTCTCGGAATCAAACTGACTGCCTACGCATACAGATTTTTGAGCCACAGAAGTACATGAACCTCCACTACTACAGCTTACAGTAACAGACGTTTTTGGATTTGTAGTTGTACAAGGCGGTGTACATCCACATGATACACCAGTATCAATGCTTGGACATGAATTGGATTGTACTACAGCTTCTTCAGACTTTCCTAAAGGCAAACCGCTTATAGCTGACGTTACTACATCAAGGATATCATTATCCGAAATCATGCTTTCACTAGCATCATACATAAGTCTAAAGACAGTATCAACTTTAGTTTCAGGAGTGAATTCTCTATCTATGTTAACTTTTTCATCTTCCAATGTAAAACTAGCATCAGACCATTTAAAATATATTATAGAATTGCCATCATCGTTGTCTATAGACCATCTGATAGAATTACCTATAGTAGATGGGACTTCAACTTTAGGATTTGCATTAGCGGGGAACTTATCATAAGCACTCAGATAGCTATCAGCATATGATGAAGCGCTATCAAGAATATCTTTTCTTATGCTTTCTTTATCTTCACTGTCAAGTATACAAGCTTCAGCAAGACAGTATCCAGCATAACATTGCCAATTTTTATCGGAATAAGAATTACCAGTATCATAAATGGCTTGGAGTAGAGACAACCTTAAAGAAGAAAGATAAGATTTAACATAAGTTTCAACTTTACTCCCAGTTAAAATAAGTTCATTCTCAGCTACTGTTCTCTTAGTAATTGTGTTGTTTCCTACGAGTATTGTAATGACAAATATGTAAAAGATTAGAAAGATTACAAGTCCAATCATCAATGATAGTATTCCTTTATTTCTCATTTTACATCAACCTTTTATCTGGAATGTCAGATCATTTAATAAAGATACCGGATTATTTTTAAAGTCATTATTTGGTATAACTGGCAATGGATAAACTAGACCTAAGTCATATCCAGTTAATTCTGTACATCTTAGACTTGTGCCTTCTCCTATATTTCCATTCTTTAAACATATCTCTTTACGCAACTTTAACAAGGATAAGAAATAGTTAGGATTATCGCCTTTTCCCAGAAAACTCTTATAATCAGTATCTAAAACACTTTTAATAATGTCTTTCTTTTGATCACTTAAGAAATTAAGGCTACTTAACTCAAAAATTATAGGTATGTTACAATCTTGGCTTGGATAAACATTTTTTTCACATCCATTTTCAGTAGTTACTTCAAGATTATACAAACTCATGGCTACATCTTTGTTTTTGTTAAAATCAAAAGTATCTTTTACTGTTAATGCTAGATGAAATTTGAAAAGCTGGAAAAATAAGAATACCATTACCAATAGCACAACCATTAGTATAATCAAGGTTGTAAATCCTACTAATCCCTTTCTTTTTATTTTATCTTCGTCCAGGTGATCCACTCTCCTCTTCGAATTTACAGATATTTTTAGAACAGCTCAGACCTGTTTCACAAGCTTCTTCTTCTATACAACATGGCTGTCCTTCAAACCCACATAATTTAGGCTTATCAAATAATACTCTTCCCCCATCGAGCCTTACTGCAACATTAAAACATTCTGATCCTAATCCGTAAAAACTGCTTTCTAATTCTTTCTTATTCGGTAGGTCGCCTTGCTCTGTTACAGTAACCTGTGTATTGGAGCAAGAATATCTTTTACATACAAATGGTTTGTCGCCTTTGAAATCAATACAGACTTTTCCTCCTTTTTGTGAATCGGGAATTGATCTTCTTTCATCCGCGCCATTTGAATCAGGTATAACTCTTATGTCTTCTACGTCATTTGAATCAAGCAAAATAAGTTTTCTGAAATTCTGGTCGTCTGTAGCGCATGCTCTGGAAATCCAGTATGTGATTTCAGATAGAGGTGTCTTGGTTATCACCATTTCCTCCTTACCAGGAGTG
>CAZPID010000055.1:0-4472 GCA_964586885.1 uncultured archaeon
GAGGATAGTTCTATAAGCGACTTGTCTTTGTCTTTTTCAAGTTCAAGTTCTGACTTGCTTACATCGCCCTCTGCTCTCATGGTAAATTTGCCGTTTCCTGCTTCAAACAAAATATTGTCAGTTATTATTTCAGCGTCATCCAAACCTTTTTGCAACTCTTCAGGGTTCAAAACAACCTTGGATGCATACTGTTTTTCTAATTGGTCTGTCTGTGGCAATTCCCCTTCTGATAAATCTATCAATGGGAGTGTAAATTTTCTTCTTGAACCATTTTCTATAGTTATTTCAAGCTTATTTCCTTTCAACTCTAAACTCAATTTGTCACTGGATTTTACTCTTTTCAAAATTGAGAGCAGGTTTGTTATGTTTAATCCTATTGACTGTTCGTCGTCTATTTCATACTTTTCGAAAGCTGCGGATGATAAATTGAAATCAACGGCCGCTACCATTGCCCTATCAGTTGCCATCATTGATATGCCACTCTTTTTCAGCTTGAATATTCCTTCGTCTATAATCTCACCTATGGTCATTATAGAATCTACAAACAGCGAGGATTTGTTTAAAGTTGCCTTGAACATGATTAGTACCTATATTTTCTAATAACTTTATATTAACTTAAATATTTCTTTGTATTTTACATACCATGTTTCCTGTATAATTCCAGTACTTTATCAAACAGTTTCAAATCCATATTGTCGATATCTTGGATAATGTCGGCCCTAATCTTCCCATCAAAGTTAGTACAGAATACTCTAAGTTTATTATTGGATTTTATAAACTCCAACTTATTATCATTAATGATTTCTATACTGTTCATTCCGTCATCTAGAATAAAATTACCATGATCTTTTATTTCTTTGACTGTGCCGGCTATACAAATCTTTCTGTCTGAATTTAAATCTAACTCAGATATTTTCTTAGAAATATAGCTTTCTATAATCATCGAAGTAAGATTTATCTATACGCCCTTATATACCTTTAATTAAATGAAAATGCAAGGAATAGTTCCCATAATAGCTTTGGGATTGGTTGTAATAGTGTTTGTATATATTTTTAATTTTACAGCTGAAGGGAGCGATATAGTCAAAGTACTAGAAACTTGTAAGGCTATTTGTAATGGGGAATTGGCAAAAAATGTTAATTTGAGCGATGGGCCCTGCTTGTTGAATCCTGTACCAAATTATAAAGGCTGGGTTTGTGATGTTGCTCATTCGCCAAGAGAACCGGTAGATGCATTGACAGAAAACCAGTGTTCAGAGTACGGTAAGACAGCAGAACATTTTGTTGAAGTTTTTCCTAATTGCAGTTTTATTAGAGCTGTTTAATTTTTAAAACTAAATAAATCCAACGTATTATAGTGAATGAGATGAGAGCTGGCCAATGGTACACATTCTCAATAGTTCTAGGATTTCTGGGAATTTTTCTTTTGTTTATGAGTTGGTTTGGTATTAGTGTCATCACAGGTATTATAAGTTCTGTGGATCCTGATTCGCCAAAAGTAGAATTTGAAGAAGCTCGACGGCTTTATTTAGCAACAACTGTTATATCAATAACTATTGTAGCCACTTCTTATGCAATTCTAGGAATTATTATGCTTGGGTTTTCATTCGCATTTGGTATTTCTGGTAGGATAGAATCTCAGAAACACTTGAAAAAATAAAAAGAAGCGGGTTCGAATTTGGTACTCCGCTCCACCAGGAACAATTAATATATATGTTTTAAATAAGTATTTTATCTTATCCGTAGGATCGCCATTTATGGCCACATTTAGTGCAAGTATAGAATATAGTTGGGGGTTCGTCACCTGATCTCATTTGCCTCATAAACCAATATGCTTCATTATTTTCACATTCAGGGCAGATCACTTTTGTTTTTGGTAAGTATTTTGTTTCATCATCATCGTCTTCAACTACAAGTACTTTTCCTTTATTTATGTTCATACTTTTCTTTAGAATTTTCATCAAAATCACACTTTAGAAATTAAAATTCAGCCGTAAGATCTCCATTTATGTTTACATTTATTACATTGGTAGAATATTGTAGGCGAAGCTGATTCTTCTGTCAACCCAGCTGTCTCCTGGCTCCACCAGTAAGCTTTCTTATTTCCACAATTAGGACATAAAACATTAATCATGGGCAGTTGGGATTCTGCTTCCTTTTTTTCTATAACTACGATCTCTTTCTTTTTATTAACGAACTTTTCCTCTACAGCTATTTTTTTATCCGATCCTCTGGCCTTGTATTTCCTTCTACATTTTCTGCATATTAACTTTACGGATTTTCCTTTTTTTTCTATAAAAAGCAGGTTTCCACACTTCTCACAAAACTTCATCTTAAACCACCAAGTAAATTTATCAAAGCTATTTTTATATATCCTATTTTAGGTATTATAAAGATTACTTTCCCCTTTATCTGATTTAAATCTATGTTACTTTCAAAAGCCAGTTGCCCAGGATTATTATCACCTTTGGTCTGATATGTCCCATCATCGTTGGCTTTGATTATTCTGTGTATAATAGGAGCAGCTTGTTTTGCATCATATACTACAACATCTCCTACATTGTAACTTTCGCTTCCGATAACTACAGGCATATCTCCAACAGAAAACCCATTGTTAAATGGCCAGGAATCTATGTAAGATTTGTTGTAACCTAATCTGTCTTCCAACCAACCATAGAATGTTTCTTCTGGGTTGTCGTGCTGCATGGATGAAGAAACTACAACCACTATGGGCAAGCTTGTAGAAAATCCAAGCCCTATAAAGCTGTACATCAAGAATGCCAAAACCGCGCCGCCATAGATGTAGTTCAACCAGTCATCTTTCTTCAGGTAACGTAAAAATAAAACTACAATAATTAGTAAGACGTAATAAATGATTTCAACTGTTCTAGCAATGAAAAACAAGATAAGAAAGCCGATGATAACATATGTTGGAATCTTGAATAGATTCTCTTGTAATTTGCTTTTGAATTTCAGCTTCAATTTAAACTTAGATTTCTTTTTCATGCTCTCCCCTTACTTTCGCCCTTTATCATAGCAGTAGCTATTATGTGAGCTACTCTAAGTGGCTCTGGAATAAAACTATGTGTCGTGCTTAAATTAATTATTTCTTTTGTTTCCTTATCGGTCAAACCCATAGATTGATAATAGATGTCTTTTTTATTAGGCAAAACATGATGTTTGATTTTACCTGCATTCTTCAATATTTTAATTCTTATTTCATAATCTTCAAAATTTTTCAAAGCATTAACAACGCTTTTTATATTGGGATGTTTTCTGTTTATTATAATGCATGGCAACTTTGTCTTACGATATAGTTCTTTTATATCTATCAAATTGAAACCGCCGAAAGCGATGCCATCAATCATTATGACTTTAAGCTGATTTTTGTGTCTACTGGAGTTTATGATGTCTATTAACTTTTCTGTAGAATCTAAACCGTCTATTATAACATCTGTTTTTAACATGCCGTCTAAAAACTTTCCGCCTCTATAGATAACTCCTACAATAGGCACGCTTCCTTTAGATTTAGATTCAAATGGTCCGTCGTCAAATCCTATTATTCTTATTTCTTCTTTGAACATTTTACTTTCCTTTTGTTTTATAAGTATAAATTTTATTATAATTTTAAGATTACTATGGTAAAGAAGACGTTTCCAGAAGCAGTTTCGAGAATATTCACCAGGGTATTTGTATGTAGAGTTTGTAAAAGCAAGATTAGAGCAGATCCTGCAAAAGTTAGACTTGGTAAAGTTAAATGCAGGAAATGTAAATTAAAAAGTCTTCGTCCTAAGAAAAGGCCTCTGTAAGTGATTTTATGGGTATAGAGTACATTACTACTAGAGAGCTTGAAAATAACAAAGGTCAGACTACAGGTAAGATTAGGATTATAAAATTGAAAGGGGAAAATGGGGCTTCAGTAAAATTAAAGTGCCCTGAATGTGGCTTTGAAGAAAGTAGAAAAGAAACTTGGTCTGAACCATTTGTCAATGGTGCTGGTAAAAAACAATCTTTTTCTATAAAATGTAAGAAATGTGATTATAGTACTAAGCTTCTTAAGCTGAAAAAACAATTGAAAAAGAAATAGATCAATGATCTTGGTGATGGTTTTGTGAAAAAAATTAAACCAAGCAAATCTATAAAAAACTTGATTTACGAAGCTATTGGGTGGGGCGGAATGGCTGCAATACTCACAGCTTATTTCCTAGTAAGCTTTGCTGTTGTTACTCCAGATAATATAGTCTACCAACTTATGAATCTGGCAGGTGCAACTGGTATCTTAATTATTTCTATAGTAAAAAAGGTTACATCAGTTGCAGCTCTTAATATATTCTGGATAATTATTGCACTATATGCTATAGCAACTGTTGTTTTATAATTTACATGTGATAAAAGATTATTAGTCATTATGCAATGTCCGAATTGTAGAAGAAATAGATTGAATTATCTTCCTTGGCTGGGATCAATGTACG
>CAZPID010000056.1:0-4461 GCA_964586885.1 uncultured archaeon
AGCCCTACCTTTTGTCATATCTGTTCCATCGGAGGTGGCTATTATCTTCGACTCCAGGCTAGTTGATATATAATCACCAAGATGGCATAGAATACATTCCATAGCAACGGATCTAAGCCTTACAACCTTTTCTGTATTTTTGTAAATTTCTCCAAGAATCTTCGATACCATATCTTTAGATAAAATAACACTCAAAATATCATGAGATTTTCTAGAAATGCTACTACCAATATCATGTAAATAAGCAGAAATCATTAAAACGACCCTTACATCTTCTACATTACCAATACCATCCGATATAACATTACCCTCTAGTCCTTTAGACTCCAATATCTTATAAATCTTCAAAGCATTCAACAGAACTATTTTTGCATGTACTCTACCATGGTCTGTGAAGCCCATTCTAACTACAGAAACTTTATTAGCTTGTTCAAGAACGCTGAAAATTTCTTTATCGGTTATAAGCAAAGACCACAGCTTTTTACATTTATCAAAATCTTTTATCTCAGTCTTTATCTGATTATCTACATCAGTCTCAAGAACCATATTAAATGATTATAATTTAACAATAAAAACTATCTAATGAAATAATTAATGAGTTCTATGGAAGAGAATTTTAGTATAAACTTTGTTAAAATACAAGATTTGACGAAGGACATCAAAACAGCAAGTTTGATAGCAAGAATTTATAACTTTTCCAAGATAATCGAGTTTCAAAAAAAAGACGGTAGCAAAGGAAGAGTTGTGAACATCAATCTAAGTGATGGTACAGGAACAATTAAATTAGTCTTATGGGATAAACAAACTGCAGTTGTTGAAGAAGGCAACATCAATTTAGGAGACGTTATACAAATAGTCAACGGTTTTGTGAAAGAAAGTACCTTTGATTCTAACCTGGAGATAATACCCGGGAAATATACATCGATAAATATTGTAGAAAATGAAAATGATGAAATCCCTACACTAGAAGAAATTCTCAAAAAAACCTTGATACAGCAAACACCAAGATCGGAGATTAGCAATTTGACATCAGGATTTTTTGAAGTAAAAGGCACAGTTGTACAGACTATAAAAGGTAAAAACATTTTTTACTCATGTCCTATATGCGGAGGCAAAATGATTATTGAAGATAATAAGTTTAGATGTAACGATCACGGTGATCTAGAAGGACAGCCTGTGATAGTTTTTAACATAATTCTTGATGATAGTACAGGAAGTATAGGAGTAGTATTTTTTAGAAACGTTGCAGAAAAGGCTTTAGGCATTAATACAGATAATTTCAATTCTATGAGCGATGATGAAAGAAATAATTTAATAGCCAAAACCCTCTCAGGTAAAGAAGTCATTGTGACAGGAAATGTTAAAAGAAATAAATTTTTCGATAGAACAGAGATAATAGCAACAGATATTAAAAATATAAATCCTTTAGAAGAGAGTAAGAAATTAATAGAGAATATAGAAGGACTGAATGATTTAAATGAATAAAGTTTCAAATTGCATATTTTGTACTATACCAGAAGACAGAGTTTTTTATAAAAATAAATATGTAAAAGCATTATTTTCACTATGGCCCATCACAGATTACCATTTCTTAACAATACCAACTAGACACATTGCTGACGAAAAAAATCTAACACAGAAGGAAGTAACAGAATTATATAAAGTTAGAATTAAAATCACAAATGCAATAGATGAACTAGTCGGATATAAAGATTACAACCTGCTTTTAAATCAAGGAGAAGTTGCAGGCAGGACAATAGATCACATTCATTATCACACAGCTTTTAGAAAAAAAGATGATCTTAAAAAATCACCACTCGCAAATATATTAATCGCAGCACTTCAGAATGATGATGTTGATGGTTTAAGACAATGCATTAATTTAGCTTATGAAATTTCAACAGACCTTGTAGGAGGTGTAAGAAACATCATACCTGGTATGGGAAATTATAAAAAAAATAACCATATGATACCAAAAAGAGAAAAAGATGTACTTAAATGGACAAAACAAATAAAAGGATGTTTAAGTTAAGATAATTATGGTTAAGAAAGCTTTTAACATAGAAGATATGCCTGGTGTAGGAGAGAAGATTGCCGATAAATTAAGAGAAGTCGGCCTCACTGACCCAATGGCTTTAGCAGTAAGCTCGCCAAAAGAGCTTGCTTCAATAGCTGATATAGGAGAAACACAAGCAGCTAAAATTATAAACTATGTAAGAGAATTACTAGAAATCGGATTTATAACAGCTGATAAGATTTTAGAAAAGAAACAGAATGCATTGAGAATAACAACTGGTTCTAAATCATTTGATAGTGTTTTAGCTGGCGGAATAGAAACACAAGCAATAACAGAAGCCTACGGGCAGTTCGGCGCTTCTAAAAGTCAACTAGCATTTCAGCTTTCTGTAAATGTTCAACTACCGACAGATAAGGGCGGGTTAAATAAAAATTGTATGTTCGTAGACAGCGAAGGAACATTTAGCCCCAATAGAATAATAAGTATGGCTAAACATCTTGAGTTGGATCCTGATAAGACACTTAAGAACATTTATGTAGCCAGATCATTCAACAGCGATCATCAGATGCTTTTAGTTGAGAAGGCACAGGACATAATAAAAGAAAACAAAATAGGATTGATTATAATAGATAGCTTGACAAGCCACTTCCGTGCAGATTTTATAGGCAGGGGAGAATTGGCACCACGTCAACAAAAATTGAACAGACATCTACATCATCTACAAAGGTTAGCAGACGCTTACAATATAGCAGTTTATGTAACCAATCAAGTCATGGCAAGACCCGATATGTTATTCGGCGACCCAACAGTACCAATTGGCGGGCATGTGCTTGGACATATGTCCAATGTAAGAATTTATCTAAGAAAAGGAAGAGAAGGAACTAGAATAGCAAGAATAGTAGATGCGCCAAACTTGGAGGAAGCCGAGGCTATATTTAAAGTAACAGAAGATGGAATAATAGACGTTGAAGAGAAAACCAAGAAAATTAAAACAAAATAACTTAAAAACTAATTTCATTTCATGGAAATCATTAAACAAGGAGCAGAAGCAATTCTCTATATAGATAGTTTCGAAGGACAGAAAGTTCTAGTAAAAGAAAGAATTAAGAAAAGCTACAGGATACCAGAAATAGATTTAAAACTTAGAAAATTAAGAACAAGAGAAGAAGTCAAACTTTTAACCGAAGCAAGAAAATGCGGAGTAGCCACACCTCAGATAATTAACGTGGATGAAAAGGAATTCAAAATATTCATGGAGTATGTCGGCGATAAGAGAGTAAAAGAGATTTTAAATTCTTCAAACAAGGATAAGGCCAAAGAGCTATGTTTTGAAATTGGAAAATCCGTAGGGAAGCTTCATATACATGATTTAATACATGGTGATCTTACAACAAGCAATCTGATACTAAAGAATAATAAACTATACTTCATAGATTTTGGTCTTGGTAAATTTTCCAAAAGAATAGAAGATAAAGCAGTTGATTTAAATTTGTTGTATCAAGCTCTTAGATCAACTCATTTCAAAATCTTAGAATTATGTTGGACTGAAGTAATCAATGGATATAAATCAGAATATGAAAAATCAGAAGAAGTTTTTAATCAAATAAAAGAAATTGGAAAACGCGGCAGATATACTAAGAAAAGGAAGGAAGAATAAAGAATACACCAAACCATTTGAAAAATCTTCTCAGTGAACCACCGTTGTTTTTCTCATAAAAATGTCTTTCCGTAAGACTATGCGCAACTTTTTTAATTTCCCGTGCTGCTGGAGAATTCGAATCAAAATGAACAACAGGAATCTTCTTAGCTATACTTTTAGCAATAGACACATCTTCTGGTACAGAACTTATAACAGGTACACCAAGAATATCTTCCACATCTTTTTTTGATAGATCATGCTTAGCCTTTTTTACTCTGTTTATGACAACACCTATAACCCTTTTATTTCTTTTCTCAACATGTTTTATAGTTTTAAGTGCATCAGTCACACTTGGCAAATCAGGATTTGTTATAACTAATACCTCGTTTACAGAGTCCAAAGCATTCATAGTCTCTTCACCTAAACCAGCAGCAGAATCCAGTATAACAAAATCAAATTTAGGCAAAAGCTTCAATACAACACTTGAAAGTTTTTTATATTTTACATTTCTCAAACTGTTAACAGATATACTCCCTGGAATTATTTTAAAACCCAAAGGATGTGTATAAAGAACGTTTTCTACCCTTGTAGTACCTCTAAGAACATCGTGCAATGTTTTTTTTGCTAAATGCATCCCAAGATGTATGCCCAGATTAGGAGTAGTGAGGTTTGCATCTATAGCTACAGTGTCATAACCCATTTTTTGTAAGTAAGCAGCCAAATTAGAGGTGATAGTAGTCTTGCCAACACCACCTTTACCAGAAGTTACTAAGATAGCTCTGCTCATATCTATTAACCTTTAATT
>CAZPID010000057.1:0-4429 GCA_964586885.1 uncultured archaeon
TTGCTATGACCACCTATGAACTTAGTCAAACTTTCTATAACAACATCTGCTCCAAGTTCCATAGGTTTCTGTAAATAAGGTGACGCAAATGTGTTATCTACAACTGTCAATATGCCATGTTCTTTAGCTATGTCAGACATCTTCTTCACGTCTATGATCTTCAATTGTGGGTTAGATGGAGTCTCAAAAAATATCATCTTAGTATTTTTGTTAATTGCATTGGTCACATTATTCTCATCTGTCATATCAACTCTTGTAAACTTGTAACCATAGCTTGGTTTGTATATCTTCTCAGACGCATCAAAAGTTCCGCCATAAACATCATCAGAAATTACAATATGATCACCAGTCTTAAGCACACTCATTGTCGCAGTTACAGCTGCCATGCCTGAAGAAAAGCAAAAACAGCATTTACCATTTTCTAAAGTAGCTAGATTATTTTCCAAAGCTTTCCTTGTGGGGTTTCCAAGCCTGGAATAAAGGAATTCTTTAGATTTGTTGAAACTTTCTAACTTAAATGTTGATGCTTGATGTATAGGTATATTAACTGCTCCTGTTTCTTCATCTTCTTGCGACACATGTATAGCTTTAGTTGAAAATCTAATATTACACCACAATTACATCTTGGCTGAAAGAATTTAAATAAGTTAATTGTAAAAAGTGTAACAAATTTAAACCTATAAATTCAACTTTAAATGGGTATTTATTATGACCGATAAGATAGACACAAAAGAAGAAAGACTTAGGGCAGTAAAAATTTTCAGCAAGAAAGTACTGGAAAAATATAGCAAGTATGTTAAAGCTATTATTATGATGGGTTCTGTTGCACGTGAAGAATTTAAACGTACTAGTGACATAGATATTTTCGTTATACTCGATGATACATCACAAGATATAACGCCAGAACTTCAAGAAAAAATAGATAATGATTTTGAAAAGATAGCAGACAGCATACCAGAAGCCCAGACTACGATAACTGATCCTGTAAGCGGAAAGGAACAAAAGATAAACTTGATTTCTATCCAACCAAGCTACACTCTAACAGAATTTACAGACTATGCCCGTGTAGGGCATCCAATAATTTACAACTTTATCAAAGAAGGAGTTCCTATATTTGACAGCGGATTCTTTATGCCATGGAAGAATTTACTTTTGTCTGGTAGAATATCCGGGACTAGAGAAGCAATAGAAAGCTATATGGAAGGAGCTCCCAAGAAACTGATGAGAGCAAAGACTGTAAAACTATTGATGTTGGCAGAGGATTGTTTTTATGCTATGTTGAATACAGTACAAGCAGTTCTTATGTTCATGGGATTACCACCCCCTGTTCCAAGCAAAGCTTATGATGATGTTATGAAATATCTAGTAGAGCCTGGTATAGTGGAAAAAGAATATGCAGATTGGCTGAAAGATATAGTACAGGTAAGAAAAAAAATAGAACATAAGGAATTGACAGATGTAGAAGGAGTTTTTGTAGATGAATGGCTAAAGAAGTCTGAAAAGTTTATAGAAAAGATGTTTAGTTTGTTAAATGCTCTTGAAGTAAGAAAGAGGGAAAAGATAGTGGAACGTACGCATGAAGTTATGATGAAGGCTGCGATCACAGCTCTTAAAACAGTGCATAAGCTGAAGTTGCCAGAAGAGTTAGATGAAAGTAAAACATCAGATGTTGATTTTTCTAAAGTAGTTAAAGAAATTGAAGGCAAGCTTGGTATGCCTGTGACTCAAGCATTTAAGAAAGACTTAGTTGATACAAAAAGGGTCGGCAGCTACTATTGGGATATTTGGAATAAGATAGAAGGCATGAAGAAAATGGTTAAGGAAAGGAAATTAGATAAAGTTTCCGACAAGGATGTATATGAAATGAGGGAGCATGTGCGCAAGCTTATACGTGACTTGGCAAAAACTCTTAAAAGCGAGGAAGGAAAGGAATAGTTAATCTGCTATCTGTCAAAGTTTAATGTCTATAAATGAAGGGTTTAAAAAAGTTTACTACCATGATTTAAGTAAGGTATTGTTATGACAGAAGATGCTGATAGGCAAGAATTGGTAAAAGGTTTGTTAGAGAGAATTAAGCACCAAAATGATATAGAAGAAGCAGCAATTTTAGATAGAGAGCATTTTACTGAAAAAATAGAGAAAGATTTAATGTATTTAAATAGGGAAAGAATGTGGACTGATGGTAAAAAATTGGCATTAAAATTCGGTGGAGAAAATTTTTCTCCAACAAATTCTTTAAACAAAAATTACGAGTTTTTAGATGCAAAAAATGAATTAAAAGTAGTTTATGAAGTAGAGGCTCTTAATGACATTAAACATACAGAACTGCCAAGTTTATCAATAGAACATAAAGGCAAAACTATTTATGACACCAATCTTTTATACGGTTGAAAATACGAGAATTCTTCTTTTCAAATAATAATTTATCCAAAATAACTAACTATTAATAATGAACGCGATAGAAATAGAAAATTTGTCAAAGAAATTCAGAAGTTATGAAAGTGTTTTCGATGTATTTACACGTAAGTATAAAGTAGTCAACGCTCTTGATAACGTATCATTTACTGTCAAATCTGGAGAAATTTTTGGCCTGCTTGGTCCAAATGGTGCAGGAAAGACTACATTGTTAAATATAATTTCTACACTGGTATTGCCAGAATCGGGCAGTGTAAGAGTATACGGCATAGATGTTTTAAAAGATCCTATAAAAGTTAGAAAAATTATAAGTTTATCATCAGCATTTTCACAATTTGGACATCACCTTACAGTCAGGGAGAATTTGGAGCTGTCCGCTCTTCATTATGATGTGGATTCTAATTTTGAAAATATAATAAAGCTTTTGGAGCTTGAAGATGTTATAAATAAACAGTATAATGAATTATCTTCTGGGAACAAGCAGAAAGTAGTTCTTGCTAAATCCCTTATAATCAACCCAAAACTTCTTATAATGGACGAATTGACTGTAGCATTAGATCCTAATATTAGTTATAAAGTACGCAAAATACTTTTAAATTGGCAAAAGAAAGGCCATCGCACGATAATGCTTGCGACACATAACATGTACGAAGCAGAAGCTTTATGTAAAAGATTGGCAGTCGTACATCTAGGTAAAATAATTGCAATGGATACTCCTCCGAAATTAAAGAAAATGGTAAATGAAGAAGATACTATAGAAATAAAATTAATAAAATCTTCTAGTTCAATTTCAAAAATAAAAAAATTGGAGGGTGTGAAAAGAGTAACATCTTATGATAGTAGAATTGTTGTTCATGTAGATGACGCTGAAAATAGAATGCATAAAATTATAGACTTAGTATCAAAAAGGAATAAAATAATTTCATTTAAAGTTCATGAACCTACTTTAGAAGATGTTTTCATAAAACTTACGGGGGAGAAATTGAAATGAAATACTGGCCTATTCTATTGAAAGATATAAAAACATTGAAAAGATCTTATCTTATTTTAGAAATGATTTTCTTTCCATTAATAGGATTAGCAATGTTTGGATTATTCACAACTTTTATTGAAGCAAGCTTTACTATAAAAACATTCTTATTTTCAGGTATTATAGGTTGGACTATTATACAAATATCTCAACATGCAGTTGGTCGAGGATTTCTGATAGAAATTTGGGAACGCTCACTTAAACAAACACTTACTGCTCCAATAACACTTCATCATTTTATTATTGGTCATTGGCTTTATGGTGTTTTTGCAGCCTCAGTAGGCTTTCTTATAACTACAGGTGCAGCTTATGCTTTTTTTGACTTTAACTTCTTTTCATTGGGCATCTATATTCCATTTATAATTTTACTTGGAGTTTTAACTGGTCTTATAATAGGAATCCTTGTTATATCAGTTATTTTAGCTTTAGGTTTAAAGGTAGACTTACTGGTTTTTACACTTGTTGAAGTAATAGTTTTCTTTAGTGGAGTTTATTATTCTGTAGCTGTTTTTCCAGAAGCCATACAAGCGATTTCCCAAGGGTTCCCAGCCATCTATATGTTTGAAGTATCTAGAACAGTTCTTACAGGAGAACCGGCGGGTATTATACTACTTAAAGGGTTTATAGTGGCATCAATCTGGATAGCTATAGCTCTGGCTTTGATAAATAAAATAGACAGGTATGCGAAAAGGACAGGATTTTATCAAAAGTATGGATAGTGAAGCTACTAGGTTGTAATGTATTGAATTTATAGCAAAAGTTAGATTTAAAGTTTAAATAGTTAAAGGTTCGAAATAAAGTATTATGTCTGGGAATATAAAAACATCCAAATTATATGAAGAGGATGAATATTTGGCTCTGACTTATTGCTTAATGCTTTGCAGAGATGTAGTCACACACTTAAAACACCATCCTTGGTCAAGTCATGCAGATATAGCAAATGCCTTGAATAAACCGAAAGAAGATATTAGTTTCTATCTTTCA
>CAZPID010000058.1:0-4299 GCA_964586885.1 uncultured archaeon
GATAATAGACGGTTTAACTAAGACTAGACCAGTTTCACAATTTTCTCAAAGCCAGCCATCTTATGGTCCAATTTCTGTAGACTTCAAGCCACCAGTAGGAAGAACTTATAAAGAAGACAACAGAGTAATAACAGAGCGTTGGGGCATACTTGAAAGACCTTTTGAAGTAAAGATGAGTTTTAGGCATATAGGAAACCCACAAGGCACATTAGAAAAGCCTTTCACAATAGAACCAAATCAAATAGAGATTGTTACTCAGAATATTGAGGTTGCAGAAAATATTTATTGTGCTTTTATAGACGGTAAATATCCAAGCAAACTAGAAATACCTGGAGAATTGGTGTGCAACTTCCAGTCAAATGAAGCCGCAGAAGCAGGAGAAGTAGTAGGAATAGTATCAGTTAATTATGATTATTTTTATAGATTTATGAAAACAGAAATAATAGTAGAGCAGCCCACGCCTTAGTAAACTATTTAAATGTTACTTATGTTAAATTAATTATAGAGCTGATAAAAAATGGTTAACAAATCTATGATAATTTTATTAGTTTCTTTTGTAGCTTTATCAGGCTGTACTTTACCTTTTGGTGGCGGAGGAGGCGGAACTTCTGTTGTAAATGGCCTAATTGTAACCAAATTTGCCCCCGATTTTCCTGAAATAGGAGCAGGTGAACCAGTCACTTTTACAATGAACATACAAAATGTTGGCGGTTCGATAGCAAAGGGCATTAAGATACAGACATTTGGCGGTGTAACTGAAGGCACAGGATGGAAAAGCATAGAGGATCCAGTTGTGCCACAGAATGATTTAAGACCAAGAGATGTTGCTAATGAGTTGCCGGGCGAAACCATTGATATAACATGGCAAGCAACAGCTCCAGAAGATATAAAAACATTAAATTCCTACACAGCTTCGGCAAGAGTACTTTTCAAATATACAACTTCTGCTAGCGGGACACTTAAGTTTTACACAGATGACTATCTAAAATCCGTGCCACGCGCCCAATATGATTCCTTTATTAGAAATGCTGGCGTATCTTCGTATACATCAACTGACGGTCCAATTTCCATTGCTTTCTCTACGGGTACCAGACCATTGATAATTTACGGTGGAAGTAGTTCTAACTATGTGCTTCAAATAACTCTGACAAATACAGGCACAGGAAATGCTGTAGATCCTGGCAGTTATACTAGTGTTACTTATGATAATTTGTACAAAGTTAGGATTGATGTAGACACAAGTGGCGGCCTTTCTATCAAGTGTAATCCAAGTACGTCGGGCCTAGTAACATTATCAGGAGGCCAAAGTAGAGTGTTATATTGTACAATAGACCCGCCATCAGGCATAGTCAATACTGAAGAATTTAACATTGATGTTGAAGCTGAGTATGGATACTTTGTTGAAACCAGTACAACTGTAAATGTGCTACCAATTCCTCAAATTTAATTCAGACTTTTAAAAGCTATTAAAGTTTACTGTTCCAATTAAATATTATGGTAGAAAGACCAAGAATGGACGAATTCGTATTCGTACTTTTGGCAGGACTAATCCTAATTGTAGTATTTATGATCGGCTTTCCGTCTTTAGAAGAGGAAGCAGCTACTAGCAATAAAAGCGTTAATGCTACAATTACCAGTTCTGGCGATGTTAGTAGGTTTGTTAGTTTAGGAGATTTTGTCGTAAGCTATTCTCTTGGAACAGAGGTATTGGATAGTAAATCAAATTTTGATGTTTACAAAGGATACTTTAATGAGCTTGGGGCAAATCTTATAGGTGATATCAGTGATGACAAGCTTTCTATTCTAAAGGATGCTACACTTGTAATCAAGATAGATAACACAAACAGTCTCGGCAATCTAATAGTTTCGGTGAACGACAACCAAGTTTATAAGCAAGCAGTGTCAGTTGGCAGTTTATCCATACCTGTAGATATATCTCTGCTTAATGGTTCTAATGTAGTTTCCATACAGACTGATTACTCTGATTTCAGATTCTGGGACAAAAGCAATTATCACATTGACTCTGCTAAACTAGAAATTCAATATCAAGGATCCTCCTTTAAGGATTTTGACTTTTATCTTGACGATAAAGAATTCAATAACTACAAGTTTGGCGAGTTGACACTTACTTTTAATCCTGAAGAGGCAAGTGAAACCAACAACCTTTTGATAGAAATAAATGATGACAGATTTTACTACAGTACACCGCCTTTACTTACATTTAAGCAAGAAGTGCCAAAGGCATTCTTAAGACTTGGGGATAATACAATTTCATTTTCCGTAGACCCTACAGCAACATATAATTTAGAAGATGTAACATTGGCTTTAATAAGAACTCAATAAATGATTAATCATAGTTGCATCAAAAACTAAATTTATTTTTAACACTGAAAAAAAACATTTATTTAATAGAATTAGGGCTCGTAGCTTAGTCTGGTTGGAGCACAACTTCGGTGCTCATTCGTCTTATAATGGCAACTAAGCTGATAAGTTAGCGAGGGGTCGTCGGTTCAAATCCGGCCGGGCCCATAACTTTAATGGGTAATAGATATCTGCAAAATTTTCGTTAACAATCATAATAAATATTAGGGTTTAATTTTTGTTTTAAGCTGTTCGAACAAGCGTAATGTTCTTTCGTGTAATTTCAAGGATTTATTTTGTTGAATAGTTTTCTTGATTTTCCACAAAGTTTTTGGGTTAATACCATGTATTCTAGCTTCTAATGGTGTGATGTGTGATATTCTTTCTTTTAATTCTGCCTCGTCTTGATAGATAGTATAATTAGGAAAATCAAATACACCAACTCTTTCAAGATTGCTGGTTTCCTTTCCAATATATAACACATCATCGATATCTATATGTTTGCGCTCAAGTACCCCAACATCTCCATCAAGCTTGGCTTCTTTATGATTGATGTAATCGAAGAAGACATCGCTTAAAGACTTCCAATATTCCATACCCTTGTAAACCTTTCCAGTATAACTGTCAATGAATTTGTTATGAACGGCTTCCTGTGGATTTTTGGAAAATGGAGCTAATGGTTTAATGTTATCCTTGTTGCTAAATCCTATTAACAAAAAGTTGAAGGGTTTAATTCGTTTTTTGATACCTTTCTTATTATTTAATCGTTCAAACCGTTTCAGCAAGTCTGGTGTTGATACAGTAAACTGAGATATCTCAAAAAGATTGAGATATTTCTCCATTAATTTAATTTCACTTGCAAATCCGTAATGCAATTTGAGAATGTCTTCCCATACTTTCTTTTCCCATTTAATAGAACTACCAAAAGGATTAATTATGTGACCCAAACCGTGTAGCGAATAGTTCTCCTCATTTTCTATATCTTTGATAGTAAAATTCTTGCCATCAAAATCATAGAGAACATATCTCTTAGAGCTTATTGCGTAAAACCAAATATCTCTTTCCTCTTCGCTTAGCAGAGGCTTATCAAAATCATAAGGATTTAGTGGTTGGAAGAATTCTTGTACTTCATTTGAATATTTTGGTGGAATGAACATACTATCAGTATCACAATAAGCATGTGTAGCATTATGCTTTTTTAGTAATGTTTCTACTATTGCTAACATGAGTCTAGCACCAGCAGTAATGAATACAGACATTATTGGATTGAAGAAAGAGCCATTCTTTTCTATCTTATCAACACGGCATGAAAAATGCTTCAAGCCGTAGACATCAACTCTAGATTTCTTATTTTCAGTATTAATCTCTATAAATATGCCGTAGCTTGTTGCATTAGATAATATTTTGATTGCTTTTTGCTTGCTGTACAATTGCTTATATTCTATAGAGTCCTTTCTGTAGTTCTTCATTTGTGTTTTAACCCTCTGCCTCTCTTCTACAAATTTCTTGAACAAATTATCTTTTGCTGGATTGATATCTAATCCAAGAATTCTTTTCTTCTGTAGATTTTTCTGCTTATCTGAAGGCACAAATCTTATTGCTCTTAATATTTTTGGCGTCTTCCCAGTTTTCAGTTTGGAAGCAATAATATCTGGAAGAGTATAATAGAGAGGAAAATCTGATTTTAGATAATTTAGCCCGATGTTTAAAGCATCATCATCTCCATATCTCATTCTTGCTGGTAGAATATCATCGTCTGGCAAGACTTCAACAAGTACATTAAACTGCTTCCATATTTCTTTTTCACTTAAATCTTGTAGCTCCAAATTGTTAATAAATCTTTTTACATTTTCTGTATCATCATGCCAATTAATTTTTTCTGCAGTGAGAAAATCCCAAAGACCTAGTAAAATGCAAATTGTGGGGTACATGCTTGTG
>CAZPID010000059.1:0-4263 GCA_964586885.1 uncultured archaeon
ATTCTCCCAAAGCACGTTTGCTTTTGCATATGTAGTTAAAGGATTGGGTTTGGATTTTTCATCTAAAAAGCCATCTTGGAATCCATAAAAACTGCAGGAAGAAGCTAAAATGTATTTTTTAACACCGTGTTTTTTGCTCAACTTGGCCATCCTGACTCTTCCCAAATGATTTATTTCCAATGTCTTGGATTTGTCCAGCTCGCCAGATGGATCGTTAGACAAGGCAGCCATATCTATAACAACATCTATTCCATTTAAAATAGAGGGGCCTACCCATCTAATATCATCTTTGATTATTTTTATCCTATCTTCTACTTCTTTTAAAGGATTTCTTCCAAAGAAGAGCCTGTCTAAAACAGTGACATCGTAGCCTTTCTTTACAAGCTGTCTGACTAAGGTGGATCCTATATAGCCCCCGCCACCAGTAACTAAAATTTTCATTCATCCACCCATTTGCTGCTTTAATTCTTTCAATCCTTCTTTTACAGTAAGTGTTTTCATTCCTGTGACCCTTTCCACTTTGTTTGTATTCATGTTTACTTTATCTGGTCTCTTTGCTATTTGGTTAAGCTGTGGTGTTGTTGTTGTGTTTATCAGCTTGTTGCTTAAATTGAATGCTTTTGCTATAGATCTGGAGAAGTCATATCTGCTCATGCAGTCTTTTCCTGTTACATGGAATAGCCCCCTTACATCAAGCTCAAAAAGCCTAAATAAAATCTTTGCAAGATTATCCACAAGGGTCGGATTGTTATATTGATCTGTTACTATGTTTACACTTTCGCCCTTCCTTAGCTTGTCGACAAGCCATAAGACAAAAGGTAATTTGCCCATACCGCCTATACCATACAAAACAGCTGTTCTAGCAACTATATAGTTTATATCTAGAGCTTCCAATATTAATTCAGCAGCCCACTTAGTTTTTGCATAGTAGCTTAATGGATTTGGTTTATCTTTTTCTGTATATTCTAACTTCTTACCATCAAAAACATAATCAGTTGAAACGAAGGCGTACTTAGCAGCTGATCTTTTACTTGCTTCAGCAACATTTTTTGTACCTTCAACATTAATTAGCCATGCCTCTTCTGGATGGATTTCACAATAGTCAACATTATTTAAGGCGTGGGTATCTATAACCAAGTTTGGTTTAATTTTTTCTATTAATTTAAATACGTCCTGCCTTTTAGTAACGTCCAGTGGAAAGAAGTTTTGTCCTTTTATCGGGTGCTTGCTATAAGTTCCAAACATCTGATAATTGTCTTTTCCTAGATCAATGGCTTTGCTTCCTAAAAGACCGCTTGCTCCTATAACCAATACCTTGTCCATACATAAAGTATATAAACCTTTAATATTTAAATATTAATAACTTAATAACATAATAAGGTATTATCATGTTGGAAGGGGTAAAGATAATGGATTTGAAGAAGTTGCCTGATGAACGTGGCTCTTTTACAGAGATAATGAGAGAGGATTGGGATGAATTTTTTGGAACTGATCATCCTGCTCAAGCAAATCTTTCAATCAGCTTTCCAAATATTGTCAGGGGCTGGCATAGGCATGAACGTGGGCAAGTGGATTATTTTGTTGTTATAAAGGGTACGATGAAGATATGTGCTTTTGATGAAAATAGTGGAGAGCTGGATGAAATTACCGTTAGTGGTGAAAGGTTGCGGATTGTAAGGATACCCGGAAAATATTGGCATGGAACTAAGACTGTAGGCACTGGACCTTCTGTTACAATTTATTTTGTTTCCAAACTCTATGATTATAAAACTCCTGATGAAGAAAGGAGAAAATTCGATGATCCGACAATTGTTCCAAAAAGTATAAATGGTAAAACATATGACCATCGTATTGGCAAGCCTTGGGATTGGTATAGTAACCCGAATAAATGATTTATGTGGAGGTGATAAATAGGAAAGGTGTAATCTTGGCAGGTGGGGAAGGAACTAGATTAAGACCGTTGACGCTTGTCACAAACGGTTAAATATTTTTATTTTTTTATTAAACCGGTGAACATAAGCACCTACTTCCGGTCTTCGATAACCCTATGATAATCCATCCCTTAGAAACTCTTAAACAGATGGGTATAACAGATATATGTATAATCACTGGTGGCGAGTACATTGCTGACTTTATGAGATTCCTAGGTAGCGGTGCAAGTTTTGGTGTCAAATTTACTTATAAAATTCAAGATGGTCCGAAAGGAATAGCTCATGCTTTGTTGCAGGCAGAGGACTTCTTTAAAGATCATAAGGTCGTAGCAATACTTGGAGATAATGTTTTTGAAAAGATTGACGTGCCTAAGGATATTTTAAATGATGATTATGCTTATGCATTTTTGAAAGAAGTGAAAAATCCGCAAAGGTTTGGTGTTGCTGTTTTTGATGGTAAGGGGGATGTTGTTGAAATAGAGGAAAAGCCCAAAGAGCCGAAGTCTAATCACGCTGTCACTGGATTATACATCTATCCGAATGATGTGTTTGAATTTATCAAGAGTTTGAAACCGGGTGTTAGAGGTGAACTTGAGATAACTGATGTGAACAACTGGTATTTAAAACAAGGTAGACTGAAAGCAATTAAACTGGATGGATTCTGGTCTGATGCTGGAACGTTTGAGTCATTGCTTAGAGCTACTATGTTGAGAGCTGCTCACCGTGGATTTGGATTAGAAGGTTAAATAAAGTAAAGGATAGGGTTTAAATAGTTTACTATTTTAATTAAAAGATTATGAAAGTTTTGAAAGATGTAAGACTGATGGCTTTATTGGCACTGACTTTACTATCTTTGGGTGTTTTGTTGTTTTCATTTGTTGGAAGTAAAGGTAATGTTGTTGTAACTTCTCTGGAGACGGATGCAGAATGTTCTGGATTGTTGGTTGGTAGTATTATAACACAAGTTAGAGGAAATAATATAAATGATGTAAATGGTTTCCAAACAGCTATTTTATCGGCTAAGGGTGGTAGTTTTATGAGTATGATTGTTGATGGTGTGCCGGGGGGATGTACTGTATTATCTGATGGGTATATTGGAGTAAATGTAGATAGTGTAAGATCTAATTACCTTAAGATGTCTCCTGATATACAAGGCAGTGTTAAAAATGTTTATGAGATTGATGGTAGCTTTGTAGAAAAAGATGTTATAGATGCTATAGATATTATAGAACTGCGTATCAATTCCCTGAATCTTCAATATGTAGAAGTTGATAAGGCGGATAGTAAAATAGCAATTACTAGTACTGCTGATGAAAATGTCGGCGACCTGACGGCTGCTTGTGAAATTACTGGAAGGCTGACAACTGATTTGAATTTACAAGATGGTAAGGGTAGCTTGAAGCTTGGAAGTGGCGTGTATGATATAGAATTTTCTGACAGTACTGTAGAATTAAATGGTTCTATTTTTCAAGAAGATGAAAGGATAAATTTTGGCGGCATTGATATAATGTTTTCTAATTTCACAAATTCTTCCGCGGTTGAAACAGTTTACTTTCTTAACAATAGTGATGTTATATCGTCTTTTGGCTTTGGTGGTTTAAGCTACGATCCTACATCAAGGCAGTTTTTCTTTGATATCCCGATAGTTCCATCCATAAAAACCGTTGATATAGTGAAGAATGCGACTAAGAATCTTGGGACTGTATTTTCTGGCAACCAACTTGTATTGAATGGTGAGATGGAATTTTACTTAGATGGTGTTTTGCTTTCAAGTCTTCCAATCCCTTATACACTGGCCACACAGCCAATACAATCATTATCTGTTATAGGTGTTGGCAACAGCGAATCGCAAGTTGAAAATTTAAGATTAAAATCTTTAATGTGCCTGAATTCGCAGTTGCTTGAGAGTGATTTGAAAAAAGTTGATAGCATTTCTATACAAGGTAAAAATCAGAATCTGTTTTTCATGTTAATTCTTGCATCAATTATAACGCCGATTTTAATTTCATCAGCCATATTTATTAAAAGCAAATCTAAAAAAGAGTTTAAACTATTACTGTTGGTGATAACACAGTTGCCAATAATTTTATTTATCGCATTTTTCACGCATTTTGTAGCTCCTATTGGATGGGTAGTTGACATATATACTGCCGTTGGCCTTTTGGCATCTATGATCTTTATTCCTTTCAGTATAAGATTCGGTAACAGAATTTCTAAAGGTAAGATTTCAAAGTATTCTACTTGGATAATGTTTGCTGTAGTATTGATAATGTTGCTCACTCCTTTGAAGGGCATTGGGCTGGTTTTATTGTTTAGTATGATTTTAAAGCTT
>CAZPID010000060.1:0-4258 GCA_964586885.1 uncultured archaeon
GTACAGGAAAAACCCTGCTTGCTAGAGCTGTGGCAAATGAAAGTGGTGCAAACTTCATTTCTATTTCTGGGCCGGAGATAATGAACAAATTTTATGGAGAATCTGAAGCCAATATTAGAAGAATGTTTGATGAGGCGGAAAAAAATTCACCATCAATAATTTTCATAGATGAAATAGATGCAATAGCTCCTAAGCGTGAAGATGTGACAGGAGAAGTGGAAAGACGGGTCGTAAGCCAGTTGTTGACTCAAATGGATGGATTAAAATCTAGAGGAAAAGTTGTTGTAATAGCTGCAACAAACAGGCCCAACAGTTTAGATACTGCTATAAGAAGAGCAGGAAGATTTGATAGAGAGATAGAATTCCCAGTTCCAGATAGAGATGGCAGACTTGAAATTTTTAAAATACACACAAGAAATATGCCTTTGGTAAAAGAGGTAAACTTAGAAAACTTAGCTGACAAGACCTATGGTTATGTTGGCGCTGACATAATGGCTGTGTGTAAAGAAGCAGCTATGTCTACTTTACGTAGAGTACTACCAGAAATAAAATGGAGAGAAGAAACCACGTTGCCAAAAGATATTTTGGAAAAATTGGTTGTAACCAGAGAAGATTTTGAAAATGCACTTCATATGGTTGAACCCTCTGCTATGAGGGAAGTATTAATAGAAATACCTAATGTGAAATGGAGTGATATTGGTGGTTTGGAGGAAGTCAAGCAGCAACTCCGGGAAATGATAGAATGGCCTCTTAGAAAGCCTGAAACTTTTAAAAGATTGGGTATACAGCCTCCAAGAGGGATTTTATTATACGGGCCTCCAGGCTGCGGAAAAACCCTGCTTGCTAAAGCAGTGGCCAGTGAAAGCGGCGTTAATTTTATTTCAGTAAAGGGTCCAGAAGTTTTATCGATGTGGGTAGGTGAATCAGAAAAAAAAATAAGAGAAATATTCAGGAGAGCAAAACAGGTAGCACCGTCAATTATATTTTTAGACGAGCTTGATTCCCTTACACCAAGAAGGGGATCTCATACAGGAAGTCATGTTACTGAGACAATTGTATCACAAATACTTACAGAAATTTCAGGTATAGAAGAATTGAAAGGCGTTGTAATTATCGCTGCAACAAATCGTCCTGATTTAATAGACTCGGCACTGCTTAGACCAGGAAGGATAGATAGATTTGTATTAATACCTCCGCCTGATGAAAAAGCAAGATTAGAGATACTTAAAGTACATACCAAAGATATGCCGCTTGCAAAAGATGTAAATATAAATGAAATTATTAAGAAGACAGAAGGATTTTCTGGTGCTGATCTAGAAGCTTTAGCTAGAGAAGCTGCAATGAGCAGTATGAGAGATAATGATAAGGCCAAAGAAGTAAAAATGAAACATTTCAATAAAGCCTTAGAGAAATTGACATCTAGTTTAAGCAATGAAATTATAGACTACTACAAAAACTTTGCTGATAAACAGAAAAAATTAAAGGAAAGACAATTACAATCTGATGAAAATGTGACAAGCTACATAGGATAGAGACCCATTTAAATTTAATAGTATTATAATCTACTGGTGGAATTTATGAGATGTGGTAAAGATTTCGAAAAGTTTTTAGAAAAATACTTGGTTGACATAAAAACCAAAACTGAAAATAATACATATATTGTTATCAGAAGTGAAAAAATAAATGGAAAAAAATATGAATTGGTTTTTGGAGACTATGTATCAATTTATGATTCAGATGCAAAATACATTGGCAAAGGAAATCCAGTAACTTTAATAGAAGGTAATAATAAAGCTGAGTTCGTAACTCTAAAAATAAAAAAGTTCAGCGTAAATTTATTAGAGTGGTTGTTTATAGGAGAAAAATATTATATGATACCTAGGAAAGAAATTAGAATGAAAAGTGAAAAAGATCTTCTAGGTAAGAAAGGGCCACGTTATCAAATATCTATAGTTCCTCAACTAGAATGCAAGAAAGAGGAAATAGATTCTAAGTATTCTGCAGTTTGGCTTTAGTTTATTATTTAAAAATATAAAATTTAATTATGGGTTTAAGGTCTTTTGGTAAGGGATTATTTTTCATATTGTTTACTACTTTCTTGGCATTTTTCCTAATTGTAAGCAATTTAACAGGCCTTATAAATTATGACAGCTTGAAGCCCATATTTTCACAAATTACTACTAGCTTAATTCCGGAAGAGATTAAAAACATAAATATAACAGAAAGTCAGCTAGGAGAAGCAAGAGCTTATTTGGAAGAATACTGTAAAGATCAGAAAACCATAAATATAACAGATATAGCAGCTCAATTTAATTTTGATATAAATCAATTGCCACCAGAATTTTCTACCATTAACTGTTCTGATATAGAAAATGCAATACCAGAAAATGTTTCTTCTCTGCAGGCTGCCGATATATTATCAAACACTTTATTCGACTCTATTTATAATAGAAACTATTCATGCGACTTTATCGAATGTATTTTGAATGCCAGATCGCCGACAGACTACTTAGTTATTTTTTCACAGAAATTCAATGATTTCTTACTAGAGGCAAAATACTATCTATTATTTTTAACAGTTGCTACTTTGGCTGCATTTATTTTATTAGCAGAGACTTTAACTGGAAGAATAAAAGGCGTAGGCTGGGGCATGCTTTCAGTTGGTATTACGCCATTAATATTTTATCCTATTCAAAGTCTGTTATTGCCTCAATTATCACTTCCTGAAAATGTACAAGGTGTTATGGATAATGTTATTAATCCTATTATCAATTCGCTATTCACCAACTTTTACATAGTCTTAATCATAGGCATAGTTTTGCTGGCTGCAGGATATGTTCTAGGATTTGCCATGAAGCCGAAAGCTAAAGCCGATAACAAACTAAAAATCAAGGTTAAAAGGGAAAGCAAAAGTAAAAAGAAGTCTTAACCTATATACTTTAATTCTTTTTCATGTTTTTTGTGAAGTTTAACATACTTTTCTAGCTGTTCCATCACGAACTCTTCTATCTTTCTATACCTTTTGGAAGACTGTTTCACTTTCATAATTAAAAATAATTCTGTAATTAAAAGCATAAAAAGATAAATTACTTAAGATTGTAATTTACTGTCAGTAGTAAACTTCTAGACATTCTCCAGAATTTATTGAAGGCTTAAATATAAGATCATAAATCTTTTGTGCTATCTTTTCAGGCTTTATCATAGTATATTTTACTATTTTAAATTTATTTTTACCTACTAAATTTTCCCAATGCATTCTAGTACTAACTGGACCAGGACATATGGTGTAGATTTTTATTTCATATTTTTTTATTTCCTTTGCTACCGACTCACCAAGCCCAATAAGACCAAATTTACTGGCACAGTAAACAGAAAGATTAGGAAATCCATATTTACCTGCACCACTTGACACATTAACTATAACGCCATGTTTTTGTTTAATCATGTGAGGTAAAACCTCTTTCGTAAATAGAAAAACTCCTTTTAAGTTAGTATCAATTACATCATCCCATTCCTTTTCTTTAGTTTCTACCAATGGTTTAAGTATAACAATTCCAGCATTGTTGACAAGTATATCTATTCTACCAAATTTATTAATAATTCTATTTACAAGTTTTCTTACGCTATTTAAATTTTTAACATTGCAAAGTAAACCTATTGCTTTATTATTATACGTAGAATTGATTTCTCTAACTACAGCATTTATTTCAGATTTAGTTCTCGAGCAAATGATAACATTACACCCTTCTTTAGCTAACCTTATAGCAGTTTGTTTACCTATACCTCTACCACTGCCTGTTATAATTGCTACTTTCCCTTCCAAGTTCATACCTATAAACTTATTTAATTCAAATAAATCAAAATAATTTTTATGCTAGTCAAAGATGTGATGAACAAGAATGTTATAGCAACAAAGCCTAATGTGAAAATAAAGGAGGCAGTTAAGATAATGAACAAGCTTAGGATAGGAAGTCTTATTGTTCTTGACGAGTCTAAGAATCTAATAGGCATATTCGCAGAGAGAGATGCTTTAAAATCTATAGAAACTGGAATGGATCCTGATATAAATGAAGTTGGAGACGCAATGAGAAAAAATGTTAAAACTATTTCTTCTGATAAAGAGTTGGATGAAGCGGTTAGCATGATGACTAAGTATAATGTAAAAAAGTTGCCGGTGGTTGATGGCAATAATCTAGTAGGTATTTTAACAACAAGCGATATAATGGTTGTTGAGCCCAAGATTATAGATCGTATAGCA
>CAZPID010000061.1:0-4249 GCA_964586885.1 uncultured archaeon
TTATACCAAGAATATGTACAGGTAGTAAGAACGCAGCTATAGTAGCAGTTAGACCAAACAATCCCCACATCATGCCTGAAAATATAGAAGGACTTGTCATATCAATCCACCTAACAATCCTGAATATAAAATCAAATTAACAAAATAGGATACAACTATCCAAACAATCAAAGAACCTGCCCACAAAAACTTATGCGGTATTTTAAACCCTCCCAATTTTATAGAAGTAATTTTTGTCATTGAATAAAACCAAGTTAACCCATGATAAATAGCTATCACAAATGTAAACCAACTATACCAAAAATAAATTTGAATAAAAGGCTGATTGATTACACCAGTTTTTACCATATATAGCATGTAAAGAGAAAGCAAAGCATAAATTGCAATGATTATTCCAGTCAGCTCTCTGGTGAAATAAATAAAATAATTTCTATTTGTCAGCCACCATGTTTTTGGATATTTTTCTTCATATTCTTTCATTTATGAATCACTTTTTTTCTTATCGATTTAGCCGTGTGCAAAAGTCCCATCACCTTCAATTTTTGAATAGCTAAAGCAGGATCTACATTTTTCGGACAAACAACTGAACATTCGCCAACAAAACTGCAATCCCAAATGCCTTCTTTGTCTGTAACTTTATCTAATCTATCTTCCTTTAATTTATCTCGCTTGTCTTGTGTATATCTGTAAGCAACAGCCAAGGCAGCAGGTCCAGTGAATTTTTTATTAGTTCCATATACAGGACATGCGGAATAGCACAGCATGCATTTTATGCATTGACTTGATTGTTTGAACTTATCTAATTCATCAGGCGTCATCAAATTTTCTTCTTTCGGTGATTTAATATTGACAAAATCTAAGTATGGCATAACAGTTCTCATCTTATTCATGAAATCATCGATGTTAACAACAAGATCTTTTATAATTGGAAAATTGCTTAAGGGCTCAACAAAAACATCCTCCTTAAAATCTTTCAAAAATGTTTCACATGTTAGCATAGGTCTTCCGTTGACCATTGCTCCACAGCTTCCACACATTCCCATTATACAAGACCATCTAAAAGTCAAACTTCCACTAACATTATTCTTTATGTAATTTAATGCATCAAGTATAGTCATGTCTTCTCTAGATGGAATCTCAAATATTTGAAAATGAGGTTCTGAGTCTTTCTCAGGGTCATATCTTTTAATATGTAATTTTTTATTTTCCATAAATATCTACCTAATATTTTCTTTCGCCAGGCTTCCATTTAGTTATTCTTACAGATTCAAATGAAATTTTTACCCCAGTCCTGGAAATTGAAGCAATTGTGTGTTTTAGAAAATTGTTATCATCCCTATTAGGATAATCAGTTCTGTAATGAGAGCCTCTTGATTCATATCTATTTATTGCAGACATCGTAACACATTCAGCAACATCAAGCATAAACTCCAGTTCAAGTGCAGAAGTTAAATCAGTATTGAATGATTTGCTTTTATCCTCGACATTGATGTCTACAAATCTTTTCTTTAGTTCAGCAATATTTTTCAAAGCTTGCATCAAGCCATTTTTGTCCCTGATTATACCAACATTATTTTCCATAGTTGCTTGCAAATCATTTCTAACATCCGCAATCTTTTCATTACCGCCTTCTTTCAATATTTTATCAAAAATTCTACTTTCCTCATCTTTTACATAGTTCGTGTCAATAGATTGCTGTTCCGATTTCTCAGCAAATTTAACAGCCTCTGATCCAGCAATAGATCCAAAAACTATACATTCTGCTAAGGAATTTGAACCAAGTCTATTCGCTCCATTGATATTTAAACAAGCACATTCACCGGCAGCAAACAGCCCAGAAACATTTGTTTTAGTTGAATTATCAGTACTTATACCGCCCATAAAATAATGAACAGCTGGTCTGACAGGAATAGGTTCATTTACAGGATCAACACCAGCAAATTTTATCGATAATTCTCTCGCCATAGGAAGTTTTCTGTTTATGAGATCTTCTCCAAGATGTTTCAAGTCTAAAAACACATGACGACCATACGGCCCTTTAATTCCTCTACCTTCTTTAATTTCTTTAATAATTGCTCTTGAAATTATATCTCTTGGTCCTAATTCCATTTTTGACGGTACGTAATTTTTAAGAAATCTTTCCCCGTCTTTATTTATCAGGTAAGCGCCTTCACCTCTGACAGCCTCTGTTATTAGAACTCCATTTTTTGGTAAAGCAGTTGGATGAAATTGAATAAATTCCATATCCTTCAAGTAAGCCCCAGCTCTGTAAGCCATAGCCATACCGTCACCAGTATTGATATTACCATTTGTAGTAAATTGATAAATTTTACCTGCTCCGCCTGTTGCAACGATTACAGCTTTAGCTTCGATTGCAGATACCTCACCAGTTTTTACATTAAAAGCAATTACTCCAAGAATTCTATTGTTTTCTACGACAAATGAAGTTACAAACCATTCATCATACCTACGAATATTCTCGTATTGTAAAGTTTTTTCAAAAAGAGTATGAAGCATATAAAAACCAGTTTTATCTGCAGCAAAAACAGTTCTCTTTAAGCTCATTCCACCAAATGCCCTAACTGCTATCTTACCATTGGGTTCTCTACTCCAAGCGCATCCCCAATGTTCTAGATTAATTACTTCTTCTGGTGCTTTCTTTACAAATAGTTCGACAGAATCTTGATCTGCAAGGTAGTCACTTCCCTTTATAGTATCAAATGCATGTGAATCAAAACTATCATAATCTTTCAACACGCCTGCAACCCCGCCTTCAGCAGAAACAGTATGGCTTCTGATTGGATATACTTTTGAAATTATTGCTACATTTAATTCTTTATTTCTTTCAGCGATTTCGAGTGCTGCTCTCAAGCCCGTAGCTCCACCGCCGATTATGATTATATCATGTTGTAATTTTACCATTAAGAAACATTTTATTTACTTAAATATTAATTCTCTATTTAAAATCCGATTTACTAAGCTATGTCCCTATGGTTTTCGTACATGAATGCAGCTTCTTTATGTTTCTTCTTCAAATGTTTTATGACCATATTTGCTATATTAGATGAGTCTATCTCTTTTTTCCCCTTAATCTCTACCTTGACTTTCTTAGTTACAAAGTTTGCTATAGATTCACATTCTCTTTCTCCCATACGTACTACTGCGCATGCCGCATACACGGATCCGTATAGCTTTCTTTCGTCAAACTTCTCCTTATGACCTCTTCTTTTTACAACATGTTTTTCTACCATAAACATTCATCCGAAATTTATTGTACCATTTGCTATCAACATCAATAACCAGCCCATAGCTACAAGCATCAACCCAATCAACAATCTCATAAATGGCCTGTTTTCCTGTTTCCATTTTTGAACATCATGAAGTTTCTTCCCAAATACAACCATTAACAATATAGCCATCAGTGGAGCAATGAAAATCACATTATATAGAACTAACATCAAGAATGCTGTAGAGTCAAAATTTTGTGACAATAAAGTGATTATAGCTAAATAAGGAGCTCCTGTACAAGGCAATTCCACAGCGGCAACAAACGCTCCCAATAGAATTATACCGGGTATAGTAGTTTTTTTAGCATATCCTTCCAGTTTTTTAGAAAACATGTGTGGTATTGTAAGTGAAAGCCATCTTCCATACCAAAAGTAATCCTTGATCTCGAATATGCCTGCTCCTATAATCAGCAATCCTACTCCTATGGATAAATATTGTGTTAGTACAAGTGGCAACGAGTCAAAGAAATATACCAGACCCAGACCAGCCGCCAAATAAACGAAATATATTGATCCTATGTAGATCATCCCCAACTTAAGCATGGTTTTACTCGATTTGCGGCCTGCCAACAATACAGATATCATTAAAATTAGTACGCCAATAGCACATGGGTTAATTGAGTCTATTACCGCAGTAGTTACTACTATGCCCAATGTTGGTAAAAGAGCTTCAACCGCCACTTAGATCACCCTTTTCTATGGCTATTTTATAAGTCTCGCATATCTTGTCTGTAGAAGATTTTTCTTCATCAAATTCAATAATTATACAGTCCCCAGGAAGTATATTAGAATAAGGAGATAAAACATAATTTTGGAAATCGTCCAACTTTTTAATCTCATAAATCCAATTATTCCTTTCATCTGGGTTTAAAATTTTATATTTAAATACCTGCAGAATACCTTCTTTTCCATTAGGACACAAGTCACTGTTGGTTGCTTCTATAAGTTCTTTGTTAATTGGA
>CAZPID010000062.1:0-4104 GCA_964586885.1 uncultured archaeon
TCTATTTTTAAAGTAATTGGCGGTATAACAATAACTTGGGGTATAGCCGCAGCAGTAATTTTGTTTTCGTATTTTTCTTACAGAAAAAACATTGAGATAAAAGACAAGGTAAAAACTACGGAGCAAGAATTCACAGAAGCTTTGTATCAGTTTGGTCTTATACTGGGTTCGGGCTACTCGGTTGAAGCATCGTTGCAAAAACTTATAGGTAAAATCAAGAACTTGAAGATAGCGGATCTATTTGCTTCCGCATTGGATAGGATAGAAACACTTGGCTTGACTTTGGAGAGGGCTTTTTTCGACAAAGATCTGGGAGTTATCAAATACTATCCTTCAAAACTAATTTACAACATACTTAAAATACTCACAGAATCGTTGCAAAAGGGCAGTGCTACAACTGCTATGGCAATGATGTCTATATCAAACTATCTAAAATCTATTAGAAAAATAGAAGACTATATGAGAGAATTGCTTCAGGAATCTACATCTGAAATGAAATTCATGCTTACTATAATGGTTCCTGTTGCTGCTGCTATAACTATAGCGCTTGCAGCATTGATGACAAATATAGTATACCAGCTCTCGCTGGTGTTTGCCAATTTAACAGGTTTGTCTGACCAGATACCCTTCTCATCACCAACATTGTTGAATACGCTTGTTGATGTGAATAAGATAATACCGATAGAATGGTTTAGCATTATTGTCGGTATTTACATGGTAGAGATAGTGTTTATATTGGCGGGCTACCTGTCTTCCTTACAGTACGGTCAGGATCCACTGGAAAGGTATAAGCTTTTATCAAATGGCATGATAAGTAGCATGATATTTCTAACATTGATTTCTGTAGTAGTTTACATGGCATTCAGCGGCCTTGTTAGCTTTATAGCTATCTAACAGCAACTGAAGCTTTATTAAAAAGCTGGAGAAAAGTAAAATTAAGGTGTTTAGACTGAGTTGGAAGAGATTTCTGATAATACCGAGGGGCCAATCTGTATCTGTTTCTGTAACAAGCTTATCTGTTTGGCTTGATGAGGCTGCCTGTCTATTCCGGTTCGCTGGGCGATATCTCTATTTTTCATGATGTTTTCTTCTATTTTATTATAGCTCTTACAGTAATTTTTGTGCTAATGGAGAAGTTTCAATTAAGTAAAGGGTATAAATTTAAAAAAGTTATTCGCAGTTTAGATAAAATTATTAAAACCGATCAATCCTGAAAAGTGATATTAGAAAATTGTTCATGCCATTTAGTTTCTCTAAGGAAATAAATGCTGGTACCGGGATTTGAACCCAGGACTGTCGCCAGATTTTTATCTTTCGGCGGTTCACCTTTCTTCATCCTTTATCAGAGCTCATAAGTTTATGAGCGCCGCGATCTAACCAGACTGATCTATACCAGCATTTTGCCATAAGTTTACATATCATTAGTTAAATTTCTAACTTTTTATGATAAATACCGGAAATAAAAATTTAGATGGACTAGAGATTAATGTAATTTAATTTGTATCTTATCTGTCAATTGCTATTGATTTAATTCCTTCAATTCTTTTCATAACAAAGTCTTCCAGACTTTTGTTCTCGGATAAAACTCTTTCTACAACATTTTCCTTTACAGTTTCACGAATATCTTTACCCTTTTCACAAACATTTCCCAAATGATGGGCTGTGTTGACCAGCTCTCTGACTTTGAGCGTGAAACTAGCTGCTTTTCCATGATCACCATCATCCTTGGCTATCTTTATCTCATCTCTCAATGATTTTGCCTGATTTATCAAATCTTCTAGAACTTCAGAATTTCTACATGTATCCTTAACTCTTTTTATAATATCTCTAACTTTTGAGAAATCAATTCTTTTATCCGCTTCTTCTTGAGACTCATGTTCTTGTTTTAGCTTCTCTCTCCAATCCCATTCAATTTTGTCTTTGTCTATCCATAGCTTTACCTTTATTTTCAAGAAAGAATTGCCTATTTCTATTTTAGCGTCTTCAAACTTATCAGCTGAAATGTTTGCTAGAGCCCTATCCAATCTTTCTCTAGCTTCTGCAATCCTTGCTTTTATTTCAGAAACATCATGACCGGCTGCTTCTAAATCTTCAATTTCTGATTCAATTGATGTTATGGCTTCTTTTGTTTTATTTAGAATGTCGTTCAAGTGTCCTCTAATCTTAATCTCTAACTTTAATTTGATTTCTTCTCTGTCTTTAGAACGCAATTCCCATTCAACTTTTACCTTTTCAACCAAATCTCTTGAAAGCTCGTGAGCTTTGTCCTTTGCAATTTTTACAACAGTTATACCTTCAGCTTCTAAGGCAGTTGCTATCTCCCCTGCCAAAGATGGTGTGCCTACAACCTTTACGTCAGTTATGTTATGATCATTAATAAATTGCACGAGCTCACTTACTTGATCAACACTGGATACTTGCTTTACTACACTGTGCAAGTTTGGATGAGAGCCCACACCAAGTGCAACACGCCAGTCTGGCACTGCAACAACTACAAGCTTAGCTTTCTTTCCTGCAGCCTTAATTTTCTTTGCTACCTCGTCTGCTAAATTTTTCTTTAGCTGTTCTTTGTCACCAACAAATTCTTCCAAAGAAAACTCTTTCAACTTTTCTCTGATATCAGAAGTTATTCTCTTGCCTATGAACTTAACTTTTTTAACATTGTTTTCTTCCAAAAATGCTAATACTTCTGCTGGCAGTCTGTCCTTAGGAATTGGGATGTGCGCACACTGATCTTGTATGGCTAGGTTTGATGCTGCTAACTGTGATTCCGCATCCTCATCAGAGTTTTCTGTATCTTCTACCAAAACGATGCATTCTACTCCTTCAACCCAGAAATATTTAGCTACTTCAATTGCAGTTGCAGTTCTTTCTATTCCAAATAATCTAACAGTTTCAAAACCAGCATTCTGCAGCTTTACTTCAACAGTTTCTTTTATAACAACTGGACCGCCTACAAGTATAACTCTCTTAACTTTCAGGGCTTTAAGCTCATCAATTATTGGCTGTGATACATCGCCGTCTTCCGCAACTAAAACTGGCGCGCCTTCCATGCTTCCGGCGGCAGATGCTGTAAACAAGTCTGGAGAATTTATGTCTGTAGCTATTATAGCTTCGTCTGTTTGAGCTAGGGCTACATTTGAAAAAAGGAATAGTGACAGTATCGATGTTATAGCTAAAATTGCCTTGTTCATTAATAATTATTTAATCAAGTCCCTTCTTAAAGGTTTGTATGAACCAGGATGTAAACTAGGACTGCTTCTTGGTAAATTCTTCTAAACTCCCAAGGTAAGTACCATCAAGCATGTAGAGTTTAAACTTTTTACTGTTCAATATTTTACTGTTAAACAAAGGGCCGAATAAGCCTCTTTTATTTTTTGAATTTAAAACAAATGCTCCTGATAGTTTGTTGAATGCTGGCACTATAATCAAGTTTAGTTTGCCTGTTTTGCTAATTCCGTATTTTTTCATAGTCAACTTTGCATCTACTTTAGCCTTTACCCATATTTGTTCTATTGTTCTATAACCAAGGCTGTCTTTAAATTCCACAGCAGGCTGCAAGTGTCCCATTAATAAGTAATCGCAGCTCATTAGCTTTTTGCTAGGCCATGCATGTCCATGGAAAAATCCATAGTTATGCATCTTAAATCCTCCGCTGCCGTGTAATTTAACACCATCAGGCAATAGTGTTTCTATATTATCATCATGATTGCCTTTGCACAAAATTACTTTCACGTTTTTCATAAGCTTTTCTAAGAAAATTGGTATGGCTTTCAATTCTCCCATGCTTGTTCCAGGTACTTTGTATTTTAAATCGCCTAAAATAACCAAGCGTTTGGCATGCGTTAAATCTATGGCAAAGTTTAAAGTTTTTAGAAAGCTATCCGACTGTTTGGGAACAACTATTCCTGATTTGAATAACTCATGCTCTATGCCTATGTGTACATCAGAAATTACCAAAGTTTTTTCTTCTGGTATGAAGCATATTGGATTATTGGTTATAAACTTTATCATATTCTTAGATTTTTACTAAAAGCTTATAATAAAACAAGCCCCAGTGGGGTCAAAGTCCCGTAATCAAAATCCCAATCCTGATATTCGGAA
>CAZPID010000063.1:0-4085 GCA_964586885.1 uncultured archaeon
GTCATCACTATTGCCTTCAATATAATCGTCTCCATCAGTACCGAGTATCCGAGTATATATACGACCATCATCACCAAGTACACCATCAATACCAACGCCACCGCTTATACGATCATTACCAGAGCCACCTACGAGCCAATCGTTACCGAGGTCACCAAAAATACGATTTATAGAATCGTCACCAGCGCCCAGATTAATAAGTCTAAGATCATTACCATCAGAACCAATCAAAAAGTCATCACTAAATTCAGTGCCGATAATGATAGAGTTAAATTCGCCAACCCAGTCGATTAGTCTATCACCCCCGATTAGTCTATCACCCCCTACGATGTCTTTGGTAGGTAATTCTCTGTCAAGAAAACCAACTTCTACCGGTAAACCATCAACGATTTTTTCTAACATACCGCTAACCCCACCTGGAAGAATGCTCTTAAGGGTTGCAGCACTAACACTAGTACTAAACAAGCTTAATACAAACACACTTGCAATTAACATACCTAATATTGTTTTTTTCATTCTTTATTCCCTTTATATAATATCTTTAAGGGTTTTAAAAGCATAAAACCGTTCAATATTTGGGAGATACCATTATCCCATAATTATTGTGGGCTTAAAGCCCAACGAATTTCAAATACCAATGGACTCGAAGGGATTCGAACCCTCACCCCAGCGGTCCGAAGCCGCGGACACTATCCAGGTTATGCTACGAGTCCTTGATTATAAATTTATAATTTAAGGATAAATCCTGTTTATCAATCTTGGGAAGGCAATAGCATCCCTTATATGATCTAGCTTGCAAATCCACATAACAAATCTTTCTATACCTAAGCCGAAACCAGAGTGTTCAACAGTGCCCCATTTCCTAAGATCTGAATACCATTCATAATCTTTTGGATCCAATTTCTCTTCTTCTATCCTTTCCATTAATTTATTATAATCTTCTTCCCTCTGGCCGCTGCCGATTATTTCACCATAACCTTCAGGCGCAAGCACATCTACACTAAGTGTTACATCAGAATTTTCAGGATCAGGTTTATGATAGAATGCTTTTGCTCCTTTTGGATAATGTGTTACAAAGAATGGAACATCAAAATATTTAGTAAGAGCCCTTTCTTCATCAGCTCCCAGATCATCTCCCCACTTGATTTTAATACCATCTTTCTGTAACATTTCTATTGCTTTCTCATATGTTATTCTTGGAAGTGGCGACTTCACTTTTAACAGATCTTCTGCATTTCTACCTAGATCTTCTAATTCTTTTCTATTGTTTAGAACTATATTCTGGCAAATATGAACTAAAAAGTCTTCCACAGTTTTTATCATACATTCCATATCACAGAAAGGCATCTCTGCTTCCAGATGCCAGTATTCCGCAAGATGCCTGCGTGTTCTAGACTTCTCAGCTCTGAATGAAGGAGCTACAGTGTATATTTTACCCAAACTAGATATGCCAGCTTCAGCATACAGTTGCCATGACTGTGCCAAGTAAGCTTTAGTATCAAAATACTTCAAGTCAAATAAAGTTGAACCGCCCTCGCAAGCGCAACCAGTTAATATGGGCGAATGAAATTCTGTAAATCCATTCTTTTCAAACCATTCTCTTGCCAATTTAAGCACAGAAGATTTAACTCTAAGAATGTTTTGCATCTTCTTACTTCTTAGAAAAAGATGACGATTGTTCAATAAAAAGTCAGGACCATGGAATTTTTTAGCTATTGGAAAATCCTCTGCGGCTTTGTGTAAAACATTTATTTTCCCAATTGATATCTCAAAGCCATAAGGAGATCTCTCATCTTTCTTAGAAATACCAGTTATTTCAACAACCGATTCTATCGGAAGATTGTCTATAGATTCGAACACTTCAGGCCCTACTTTGTCTTTTTTCAATGTACATTGAATCATACCAGTTCCGTCTCTAAGCAATAAAAACTGTATTCCACCGCTGCTTCTCTTGTTGTGTAACCATCCTCTTATGGAAATATCTCCTTCTAATGCTTTTTTCAAAATGTCAGATATAGTTTTAAACTCCATAATTATAGTCAGAAAACGTTCTTTATTAAATTTAAAATTTGTAATTCAATTAAAGAGAGTGTTATGAAAGGACTGCATAAAGAACTTAGACTTTTGGAAGGGGAAGAAAGAAAAGCTTTACGTAAAACGGTTAATCTAATAGGAAAATCTTATGTTTCTGAGTGGTATAAGAAAGATAAGGAAAGCTTAAATAAATGTTTAGAGAAAGGAGGTCTTACACCACATTTTAAAAAGATAACAAAAACTATAAAAAAATATATAAAGGAAGAACCAGAACTTTTAACTTATTTTGCTGAAATACCATCACTTAATAATAGGCTTAAGCTAAAAACAATTAATTTGTTAGAAAGTGATTTTATAGAAAATTTTAATAAGTCTGATTATACTAAAAATGTAGTTGAACAAATGTCAAAACTAGGAATAAACTACCGCACACTTAATGACAATTCTATAGTCTATAGTTCGCACAAATTAGCCCCTTATTATAGAGAGCTTAGAAAAAGTATATACGAAAAGATAAAAGATTTCGACAATTCAGAAAAAGTAAAACAAAAGATCGTAAACATGCGTCCAGATGATGCAATAAAATTAGCAAAGAAACTAGAAATAGAAGGCGATAAAATCGAGTATTCAGAAAAACATTTAATAGAGCTAAATATTTGGAAAAGAGATCCTAGAAAAGATATGTTCATTGGCTGCAGAGCAGATGCATGTATTTGCATCACAGAAGGGGCGAATTTTGACAGAACACTTGATTTCTTAAAAGATCCTGGAACAACAATGATAGAAATACGTGTTGATAAAAAATTTGTTGGTTATAGCAGAGTCTTTCCAGTTTACTATAAAAATAAGAAATTACTTTACTTAGATTATTTCCAAATTTTAACAAAGGATGATAATGATATTTTTAGTGAAAATTCTGATAATGAAAACTATGAAAGTTATATAAGAGAGTACTTAGTTAGTATGCTTGTTTCACATGGTAAAAAAGCTGGTTTTAATTTGCTATGTTCAGGGGGATTCGAGTTACATCATATAAAAGAAGATGAGTATGGCGGTGATAATTTAGTTTATAAAAATTTAATTAAGAAACTTGATGGGAAAATCAAAAAATTTGGTTACTCTAAAAGTAAGTTAATTAGAGATGCTGCACTAGGAGATTATCCTGATGTCGGTTATTTGATAAAGCTCAAATAAAACTATTAATTCTTTAAGAACATAATCCTACTAAGTGAATTAGATGGACAGTGGTAGATTTAATAAAAGAAGATTCTGACAAGCGTAAGATAGATAAAAATTTAGTTAAAAAAGTTGCTGATAATTCTAGGCTAAAATTGACAGACAAAGAGATAGAAAAATTTTCAAAACAATTGAATGATATACTTTCTGCTTTCAAAGAACTAGATAATGTTGATATCAAAGAAACCAAACCCTCCTTTCATCCTCAAGAAATTAGCAACATTTGGCGAGATGATGATGTTGTAGATTGTAAAGAAGACATGCTTACAAATGCAAAGAACAAGGAAGACAAATATTTCAAGGGACCGAGAATAGTATGAAATACGAACATCTTTCAGTTAAACAATTTTTAGAAGGAGTGAAATCTGGAAATATAGATTTGGAAAATTTTCTGGCTAAGGTAGTTGAAAATTCAAAATACATTCAAAAGAAATGCGACCCATTTATTACAGTTATAGAAAACCCAAAAAAACCAGAGAATAAAGGAAGACTTTTTGGACTGCCGATTTCTGTAAAGGACAACATATGTACAAAAGGAATACAAACTACAGCTGGATCCAAGATACTTCAAAATTACATACCTAGTTTCAATGCTACCTGTGTTGAAAAGATTTTAAAAGAAGGTTCTACAGTTATTGGCAAGACAGCTATGGATGAGTTTGGCTTTGGTACATTTTCAGTCAATGGTGCTTATGATACACCAAAAAATCCATTAGATTTAGAAAGAAGCTGTGGCGGTAGTTCTGGTGGATCAGCATGTCTAACAGCAGCAGCTAACTTCCCACATGCGTCTATTGGTGTATCTACTGGCGGTA
>CAZPID010000064.1:0-4063 GCA_964586885.1 uncultured archaeon
CTTCTACGGAAGATTATGACTTGGAATGGAAGGAGCCTGATGCTGATAAGATACTCAAGTTAATGGTAGACGAGCACGGCTTCTTGCAGGAAAGAATGGAAAAAGTTGTAGAAAAACTGAAATCCAGCTATGGTAAATCATCACAGGGTACTTTAGGCAAATGGTTTGGTAAATAAAGCAGCATTTATAAAGTTTTCTATTTAATCTCCAATCATGACAGACAGAAATAAATTTAGATATCAGTTGGATTTGTTTAATGAAAAATATAAAAAGGTAATAGAATTGTCTAAGGGGATAGCTGTTATTATAATCCCTAAGTTAGAAGAACTTACAGATAAATTCTTTTCACATTATCTAACTGACCATCCTAATGAAAATGTTCTAGTCTATGATAGTAACGATAAGGAAAAGGCATGTAAAATGTATCTTGATGGCGGTGCTCTTAAAAAAGAATACAATGTTTATAAGTTGGAAAGCATTGATGGTGAAAAAATAAGAAAAGGTCTTGGAATTAAAGCGATGTCAATCCTAAACTAGTTGTTAAAGTTGCATTTTTAAAGATTACCTTCTTACCTTTAATCGTGAAGAAAATGCTAGGATTAACTGATAGTGCAGAAGATAAATTGATAGAAATGATGGAAGCTGAAAAGAAAACTATTATTAGAATCAAACATGGCAATGGATGTTATGATCTTCATGAAATAATTTTGGATGAAAAAAATGAAGACGACAAAGTTATCAGTTTTAAATGCATGAATAGGAAGGATAAAAATTTGCCTTTATTTGTTAGAATAGGCGATTCTTTAAGTGATTTGATTATAGATTATATTCCAGCATATCAAAAGGTTCAAGGATATTTCAATTTTTATTATCCTTTGCTAGAGGATGGTATGCTGACAGAAGGCACAATTGATTTTGCTATTGATTTTTACAAATCTTACAAAGATGATTTTAAAAATATGTTAAGCAAATTAAAACCACGTTATACAACTAGCGATATCATAGGACTTGTTGGAAATGGAATAAAAGAACTGAGAAAAGAATCAGAAGCTCTTTCAGTAAAAGCCAATATTCTAAGTAATAATATGGGCGGACTTTATAAAAAAATAGCTTTATTAGCGGATAATGAAAGTGAATGCTATACACAAGGAATCTATACAAGAAAAGCATTAAAAAATCTTTCTGAAGAAACTAGTATAGATTATAAAAATTTATTGAAAGAATGGGAAAATATTGATGTAATAAATAAAGATTTGTCAAAAGTGTGCTTTGCTATAAATACATTGACAAAAAGGATTGGAAAAACGGAAAAGGAAATTCCTTACAGGTAACCTGACAATCAGGTTTTTTAATAAAGCTTTCTTAAACTAATTATCATGGAACTAATTGAAAAAATAATAAGCCTTGCCAAAAGAAGGGGCATTATCTTTCCCAGCTCTGAGATTTATGGAAGCTTTGCAGGATTTTTCGACTACGGCAATTATGGTTCAATGATGAAAAGGAATATAGAAAACTCATGGCTAAAGCATTTCGTGACAAGCAGGGAAGATGTAGTTTTAATTGATGGGTCTACAATAACTCATCCTAATGTATGGAAAGCCAGCGGTCATCTTAAGTCATTCAATGATCCATTAGTAGAATGCAAAAAATGCCATAAAAGATTCCGTGCTGATCATTTAGTGGAAAGTAAATTAAACATATCAATTGATGGACTTAGTGGAAAGCAAATACAAGATACTATAATAAAACATAAAATAGTTTGCCCTGAATGTAAAGGAGAATTCACTTTGATTAAACTGTTCAATCTAATGTTTAAGACTCATGTTGGTGCTGTTGAAGATTATACTTCTGCTGCTTATCTTAGGCCAGAAACTGCACAGATAATTTTTACAGATTTCAAACAAATATTAACAACATCTAGAAAGAAACTACCTTTTGGTATTGCTCAAATTGGTAGAGCTTTCAGAAACGAGATATCTCCACGCAACTTTGTTTTTAGAACACGTGAATTCAATATGATGGAGATGGAGTATTTCATTCATCCTAAAAAAATAAACGACTGCCTATTTTTAGATAAGGAATTTTTAGATTACGAGATTGGTGTTCTAACTGAAGAAATGCAAAATAATGATAAGTCTCATGAAAAAATGGGAATAAAAGGTCTGATAGAAAATAAAGTGATTAAAACGCAGTGGCATGCTTACTGGATAGTTGAATCATTAAAATGGCTGGAAAATATTGGAATTAAAAAAGAAAATTTAAGAATACGACAGCATACTAAAAATGAACTATCGCACTATTCAATAGAAACATGGGACATAGAATATAATTATCCTTGGGGTTGGAAGGAATTAGCAGGTATAGCTAACAGAACAGACTTCGACTTGAAACAACAAATAAAATTAAGTAAAGCAGATTTAACATACTTTGACGAGGAAACTAAAGAAAAAGTGGTTCCGTTTGTTATAGAGCCTTCATTTGGTATAGAAAGAATTGTACTGACTCTTTTACTTGATGGCTATTCTGAAAAGACGGGAAAAGATGAAACTAAAGTTGTATTAAAATTAAAGAATGATATAGCGCCTATCAATGTTGCTGTATTTCCTTTGATGAAAAAGGATGAGCTTGTAGAGAAAGCAAGAGAAGTTTTTAACACTTTAAAACAGCACTATCTATGTGATTATGATGATAGTGGGTCTATTGGTAAAAGATATGCTCGTATGGACGAACTAGGGGTGCCATGGTGTATTACAATTGATTATGATAGCTTGAAAGATAACTCTGTTACAATCAGGGATAGGAATACTACAAAACAGATAAGAATAAAAATTGTAGATATAACAAATACTATAAAAGATTTAATTGAAGGCAAAAATATTTTTAACCTAAACCTTTAATAGTTCCTGATACTTTAATCACTTTAGGAATAATTCTGCTATCGCCAAGTCTTCTAAGTAATCCTAAGCCAGCAATAACTTTATCCACAGACTTGTTATTACATCTTATCACAAAACTCTGTTCCTTTTCATTGTAGGTATTTTTCAAAATCCATATAGACATATATGAAACTCCCTTCTCGCCATAAAAATCCAAAAAGTTATTGTACACAGCAGATTCTAAATCAGAATAAACTATTGGTTCTTCTGATATCATTTTAACTTTTACATACCTTGTCTTTTCTCTTAATGATGGCATCAGTATCTTTAGCTTTTTAGTCTTCATCAATAAAAATTCTTTTATTCATTCTTAAATAATACTTAGAAATTAAACTAACTTTTCCTTTTTATCCTTCGAAGCTTGCTTATTACACTATTTAATCCTGTAGAAATGTTATTGCCATCTTCTGTTAATTTAATAATTTTTATTCTACCTTTTTTTTCAAACTCAACTAAACCTAATTTTTTAAATTCTTCTAAAAGCTTAACTGTGTGAGAATATGTGCAGTTATTTTCACGTGAAATAATGCTTGCATACTTTGGACCACTCCTCAAACTCAACAATATTTCAACAGGTCTTGCTCTAAAGAACATTGTTGTATTCTTTTCTTTTAAGTGCAAAATATTTCACCCTAAACATAATTCTAAAACATATATTTATATTTGTTTGTATCCATTCAAAAACATAGATTATAAAGGATTATTTTTAAAAATACTCTTTTTAATATATAGTTTAAACCATATAATTAACATTTTGGTCGATAGCTATAGAAAGTGTTAAATCTAAATTGTCCTGAAAACTATATTTTTTTATGAAAGACATGATTTTAAAGCATGTTTTATTGAACTCAGTTGAACATGGCGGCAAAGCAAACGCACAATCCGTACTTGGTAGAGTTATTGCGGAAAATCCTAAATCAAAGACAAAAATTAAAGAGATTTTAAAAGATATTGAAAAAGTTATAGCTAAAATCAGCAAGCTACCCATAGAAGACCAGATAAAAATGTCGGGTGAATTTAAAATAAATGTAAAAAAAGTGGAAGAAAAAGGGTTGCCTGAATTACCTGATGCTAAAAATAAAAAAGTTGTAATGAGGCTAGCACCTTACCCATCTGGACCATTACAT
>CAZPID010000065.1:0-3959 GCA_964586885.1 uncultured archaeon
CTCAGAATTTTGAAATGCCTGCCCTCCAAGTATTTTACAATATCCCGCTTTTCAACACGCTCGTAATTTGATCGCTTGTTTTCTGAAAGGAATTTTATCCAGTCCAGCATATTCTTGAATTTCTTCTGGTCGGACTCTTTATCAGCTGATATGAATTTCTTGTAGGATTTTACAAAGCTTCTATGATAATTGGTTATGTTTTCGTTCAGTTTGTCATCAAGCTTCTTTTCCATGTCATTCCAGAATCCCATAAGCTCCTCGTCAGAATATAGCGTTACATTCTTCCTTTTGTTTTCATAGAGAATTTCTTTGGATAATTTTTCCATAAATTCCTTTTGGTAAGATTTCAAGTCCAATAAATTATCCAGATTTTCTGAATGCAGGTTCCCATGCCAGTTAGTTTCCAGTATTTTTTCCTCATCATTCACGTTGTTCCAATGTGAACTTGTAAAGTTAGAAAAGACAACTTTCTTATGTTTTAAATTCCCAAAATAATCAAATTTCCAAACTAATTTCACCAAATTCTCATAGAAAACATTATTTTTAGACGAGCTTATCTTATACTCCAAAACTTTATCATCAGAATTGTAGGATATGAAATTGCTTAATTTACCAAGTTCCTTGTCTTCTATTGGCATCATCTTCTGGCCGGATGATAATATGCCTAAACAATCTTCTCTCAAACTTTGGATGTCTTCAATCAGTTCTTCTTTGGTCAGCTCATCTATTTTTGTATAACTATGATCTTTGTCTTTAGAAAACGGATTGTTCTTTATTTTAAGATCCCTGTCATCATAGTATTCCACATCGCCGAAAAATTCCATGAAAGGGTCAATTATCAGCCTATTTTCAGTATTGTTTTTTCCGTCTAATGAAACATCAACTAAGGCATGCCCTACATTCTCCCCAAACAAAATTTTGAACATTCTTGGATGCAGTCCCATCTGCTCTGCTATTGAATATATGTTTATAGCCTGCTCGTAGCAATTTCCCGTTCCGTTCAGTTCGTGTGGATATCTTAACCATGATCTGCTTTCTAAAGATTCTATAAAAGAATATTTGTTTTCCTTAACTCTGTTGTAAAGAATCTTACATCTTTCATAAATGTCTGTGGATTTGCTTTTTATATCTTCGGCCTCGTTCCTGGAATATAGTATAGTTTCTTCTGGAAAATCTTTCATTCATAATCACCACTGAACAAACTCAATTCTACTTTCCAATACATTAATTACAAATCTGATTTTGGCATAGTGCTTTTACTGAGATCTTCCAAAGATGCGGCAGGTCCTTCCTTTCTTGTCATACCTTTACAGTATCCTATTATTGCTGTTTGATCTGCTGTTTGATCGCCTGAGAAGGGATCATTAGTATAACCTACAGTAAAATTCATTGGATTTTTCTTCAGTTCATTCCTTATTGTACCTGGCATTTTTTCTTTTGCTTTTTCATATGCATCTATTCGGTTGACACCGCTTGACGTGTAGATTTCATCAAATTTTTTTCCTGTAGTATCCTGCAATTTCTTTATCAGATTTGCTACCATTTGACAGTTCTCCATTTAATTCACCTTATCAATAGTAAGAAAGTAATCTTTAAATACCTTACGATTGCCTTTCTAGAAGGAGTTTACATGCTAACTAGTATAAAATATTCTATAAATTTTACCTGCATTATCATCAGAAACTAGAAGGCTGCCGTCTTTTGCTACAATCAAATCAACAGGTCTACCTAAAACATTGCCTACCTGCAGCCAACCAGTTGCAAAATCCTCTATTGTGAAATCATCCATGTTTATGTTTACAATTTTATAGCCAGTAGGCTCACCCCTGTTCCAGGAGCCATGATAAGCAACAAACAGATCTCCATTATACTTTCCCGGAAAATTATCACCATAGTAAAATGTTAAACCCAATGGTGCAGAGTGAGCTTGCAAGTCTACCAAAGATGGTTCTGTGTCTTCGCATGGACTTCTTACGTAAACATTCTTATCAAAGTCTGTATCATGTATCTGTTTGCCATAACACAAAGGCCAGCCGTAATCTGTATCTTCTTTAACTAAATCAATTTCATCCGGAGGTAAATCATCTCCAAGCCAATCCCTACCATTATCTGTAGCATAGATTTCATTGGTAATAGGATGGAAAATAAATCCAACAGCATTTCTTAGACCTTTAGCAAAAACTTCACAATTGCTGCCGGATAAATCACACTTTGTAATTGCTGCTCTTCTTTCATCATCTTCATAGCAAACATTGCAACTAGAGCCAACGCTGATGTACAGACTGTTATTAAAAATTTTTATTGTTCTTGTAAAATGTCCGCCTGCCGGTAAATCATCTATCAAAACTTCCAAAGTTTCCATGTCTGCTTTCAAGTCATTGTTCAAATCCTTGACTCTGATTATTTTATTTTCTTCTGCAATGTAAATCCAATCTTCATAGAAAGCCAAGCCATGTGGTTTGTTCAAATTTTCTATAAATGTCACAGTTTCGTCTGATTTGTTGTCTTGATTTCTATCTGGCAAGGCTACTATCTTTCCCTTTTGCGTTATACTTACAAAAAGTATATTGTCTTTGTTGAATTCCATAAGTCTTGGTCCTACACTTGGTCCAGGTGTAGAGATTATGCTGCTGCCTAAGCCGTCTGTAAAAGTTTCTATTTGGAATCCATCAGGTAAATTAATTTTTTCTAGAGTATTAGTTGTTAAGCTTGGTCTAATACCTGCAATAAATGAAAACAAAATAAAAATAGCAATTAAAACAATTGGTACTATAATTAAATTTCTAATCAATTTTTTATTCAACTTCATATTATTAGTTCCTGACTATAATGAGATTATCCTATATAGTTAATTTTTTCAAAATTATCTACTATTTCTATTTGCATCTTCTGTCGTGGCTTCCAACCTACATTAGGAAAAATAATCTGCGGTAACAGCTTATTAAAATCAAAGCTCATTTTAGTAACAGGATGATTTTCACCAAATAATTTCTGGTTTATTTTGTATGTAAGTAGTTCTGTATTTTTTTCATTTAAAACTCCTAGTGAATGTAAATATTCGTGCATCAATACATGAAAAACATAAGGCTTCAATTTATTATGTTTAGTAGCTTCAATTATTTTCAGTGGAGTTTTATTCATAATTATTATGTTACCACCGACTTGATAGAATGCTCCTATAAAACCATTAGGACGAATTCCTAGATGTGTAAGACCGAGCATTAGACCAGCTCTTCTTTTTTTAATTGTATGCTCTACGCCCTCTTTAATAAGTTCAAAAATATCTTGGAAACCATCGGCTTTATCATAAATTTTTTTAAAGTAATTCATCTTTTTATCAAATCCCTTATTTTTCATAATTATACATATACCGAAAAGTTTAAATATTTTAGTATCTATTAATACTAAATATGGCAGAAAGAAAAGCGATGTTAATAAGCTTCACTGTGAGCTGTAGCAAATGTCAATCGAATGAAAGAGACAGATTTTTTAAAACTTTATACGGATGGGAGCAGAGAGTACCTTCAGAAAATAAAACTTATGTTTACAAAAGAGAGGGATTGCTTGACAAAATGCCTCATATGAAAGTAGGTCAAAGTTCATTCATAGTACCAGAGGATGATTTTGACGAGGTGATAAGCTTTTTTGAACAGTGGAGTAATAAGATTATATGGAAAACATTCAAAGTTTTGCTAAACAAGAGCGATATGGATGAACTGTTTGAAGATATAGAGGAATGATGGAAAATGGTATTTGGCAACAAAGAAATTAAAAAAGATGAAAATGGATTGAAATTAAAAGTAGGTGAGCTTACAAACAGAGAAGAAGCTGGCAGAGGTATAGTTAGACTCGATTCTAGTACAATGAAAAAGCTTGCTATGAAAGAAGGTGATATAGTCGAAATAGAAGGTACTAGGAAAACAGGCGCGATAGCTGTTAGAGCATATCCAGCAGATGTA
>CAZPID010000066.1:0-3873 GCA_964586885.1 uncultured archaeon
CCAACAGTTTCAGTTAAAGAGTTTAGCATTACAGCCAGACAGTGGGATTTTGAACCTTCAACAATGACTGTAAACAAGGGCGATACGGTAATCTTTCATGTGACAAGTGTAGATGTCACACATGGCATAGGCATATCAGAATTTGGAGTCAGCCAAGTGCTATCACCAGGACAGACTGCGGATATAGAATTTGTAGCTGACAAAGCAGGTACATTCTCATTCCTTTGCACTGTTCAATGCGGTGCTGGACATAGTACTATGAATGGACAATTAATAGTAAATGGATAAATTATCAGACCAACTGTTTACCTTTCAGTCTGGGCAAAGAAAATAAACTATTCCTATGAATAACATATGCTAGATTTACCAGAAGAAGTGCGATTAACAGCGAGTAGCTAAAATTATATAGAGTTAGCACAAAGAATAGTATAGCAGCAGATACACCAAATACTATTTGTTCATTTCTTTTGTATGGTGAAGTCTTGGGTTCAGACAGCATTATGAATGCGAAGTAAAATGGTAGAGAAAGCAATAAAATTGATAAATCGTTTATTGTACCAATTAAGAAATTAAGTATGAACATAGTTGAAAGAAAAGGTAGAGCTACGGCCAGTTTAATAGCTTTGTAACTCGCTATTACTAAAATTGGTGTGAAAATTATCGTATAACCTAGAATGTTATAAACACCTTCTGCCCACCACATGTCATTTACAGAAAAAACAGAAAGAGCTACTAAAAGCCCAAATGTAGCTGGATTGAATATATGCAAGCCTTTGAGTCTTATTAAAAATTTTGACAACATAGTAGCTGAAGATGCGACTATAATTACAATTGGACTTACATCAAATGGTGCTATAGAACCTATTATTAATCCTGATATTATAGCTGAAAATGGAAAAGCAAATCTTTTCTTGAGAAAGAATTTCTTAATTGAAATGTCTAAAATTGATACGATAAAAATTGCAAGTAGAAGATTGATCGGAATATCTTGACGTACATAGCTTCCAATAATAGCTAACAGTGCCAAGAGAAAAATTGCCCATAAATACATTGGTGCAGTATGAAAATAATTCGATGTCCTCATTAATTTAATTTTGTGTTTAAGTCGAATTAAAACTTTATAGTAAGCTGCAATAATATTCTATCATGGAGTTTAAAAACGAGGACACATTCAGCATAGGAGAAGAAGAAGTAAATAAGAGATTTGAAGCCGCTGTTGAAAAAGTTCGCAAGGATTTTGGACAGCATCATCCTATGTATATAGATGGTAAAGAAGTAAAGTCAGACGAAGAAGTTAAAACAGTATCTCCTATAGACAGAAGGATTGTTTTAGGATATTTTCAAAAAGGCAATGTAGAACATGCACGGAAAGCTATACAAGCTGCCAAGAATGCATTTTACAATACCTGGAGAGATACTAGCTGGAAGGATAGAGTTAAGATATTCAGGAAGGCTGCTGATATTTTTAGTAAAAGGAAGTTCGAAATCGCAGCAATACTTAGTTATGAAAACGGCAAGACAAGCAGCGAATCCGTAGGTGAAGTGGACGAAGCAATAGATTTTCTTAAACTTTACTCGATATTTATCGAGGAAAACAACGGTTTGATTGTTGATAGAGGTTCTACTCCTGCTGAAACGTCGAAAGAAGAATCAGGTTTGGGTTATCAGGGCGCAAGATCTGCTGGTGAAAGAGTTATGATAATTTCTAAACCATATGGTGTATGGGGAGTTATAGCTCCATTTAATTTTCCTTTATCAATTACTATCGGCATGTGTGCTGCAGCAATGATAACAGGCAATACTGTAGTATTCAAGCCATCCTTCGGCGACAATCCTACTCCTTACACAGGAATTAAGCTGTATGAAGTTTTTGCAGAAGCAGGACTACCTAAAGGTGTGTTTAATTTTGTAACTGGCTCTGGCTCTGAGGTTGGAAACGAGCTAGTGGAAAATGATGATGTCAAAGGGATAGCTTTCACAGGATCTCATGGTGTTGGTATGAGCATGTTCAATAAATCAGCCATCTCTAACAAGCCGAAGCAGTTTGTTGTGGAAATGGGAAGCAAGAATCCTGCTATAGTCACGGAAACGGCGGACTTGTACAAAGCTGTCAAGGGGGTGGTGTCAGCTGTATTTGGTTTTGACGGACAGAAATGTAGTGCATGTTCACGTTTGATTATTCACGAAAGCATTTATGATAAGTTCATAGAAAAGCTGGTTGAGAAAACCAAGATAATTAAAATTGGTAACCCGTTGGAAAATGGAATTTACATGGGGCCTTTGATCAGCAAGGCTTCTTTGGATAAATATTTATCAAGCATAGAAAAAGCAAAAGGTGAGGGAAAGATTATTTATGGCGGAAACCAGCTTGTAGGTAGTGAAGTTTTTGATAATGGCTATTATGTCGAACCTACAATAATAGAAGTTGGATCTGACAGTGAGCTTTTTAAGAAAGAATTGTTCTTGCCAGTGGTTGCCGTTACTAAATTTAATAACTTCAAGGACGCTGTAGAACTAGCCAACGACACAGAATTCGGGCTGACAGCCGGCTTGTATACAAGCAACAAGGAAGAGATTGACTATTTCAATAGAAACATTGAGTTCGGCACAACATATGTTAATCGTGATGTCAGCGCAACTTCAGCTGCTGTAGTTGGTCAGCAAAGCTTTGTAGGATTTAAAGGAAGCGCATTGACTTGCAAAGGCAGTAGCAGTCTATCTTATTTACTGCAGTTTGTTCATGAACATAGTCAGACTATTGTCGAATTATAAAATTATTAGTTATTTTCATTATCGAAAAGGCTATCAGATGCATTTTTATATTCCACGGGATAACCATATTTGAAAATTATATAATTTTCTCCGAGTCTTGCTATTTTTTCTGGTTCTTTTGAGAAAAGAAGTGCTGGATTAATATATTCTAAAATTCTTGGTTTAATTGGTGCACACAGTAAATTTTTTATGATCTTTTTTTTCAAATATCCTGTTTTCCCTAGAAAATTTAATACATGTGTTTCTTCATGTGCTCTTGTTATAATGTCGATGACATCCTTATTTAGTACCACTCCATTCCAATCTATGTCACACTTATGTTTCTTGTAGTAAATATGTATAAATATTTTATTTCCATGTTTTTTATTTCCATATTTGAAAATTTCAGTTTTACCTCTAATATTTAGAAATGATAACCTTTTTTTTTCTTCATCAATGTTATCTTGTTTAACATTATATTTTTTTCTTAATTCTTTATAATGATTGTAAATATCATCTACAAAACCGTCATCAAAAAAATAATGATTTTCATCTAAAGGAATAGTTAAGTCCAATATTTCCATATGTGCATATCTTTTCATTTTATCACATTTTATCAGGTGATCTAATAATTCTTATGAAGTACTGTATCTAACCACGCATGTCCAAAGTTCTTACTTTTATATCGGACAATCCGCCGGTGGATTCAGAAAGCACTTCTCCACATTTCAAACATTTGACCGTCGTAGACGCTTTGTTGAAAACTATCTGCTGATTTTTACACTTATTACAACTGATCTTTACAAACTTACTCTTTGGAAATGTAACTGGTTCTTTCATAAATTATTCACACTTTTACTAATTCAAATTTCTTGGCTCTCCATCCTTTTCCATAAATAGATTTTTTATTGCATTCTTTGCATTTGAATCTTAAATCCAGCATTTTTGTCGGTTTCTCTCTATTTTTTGGCTTTTCTTTTGGGAATGATGTGTATCCTTTCAGCTTTCTTAAAAATCTACGCTGACCATGAGCCATCTTTCTTCTAGTTCTTCTCTTAGCTATTTCTACGGTCTGCATTGTATGCTTTTTGCAAAATCGGCAGTAGCCTCTTGCAGTCTTTG
>CAZPID010000067.1:0-3758 GCA_964586885.1 uncultured archaeon
TTGATTTGTCTAACCCAGGTATCTGTTTCCATGTACGAAGAAGGTCAAATGCATTTCTTGCTCTGTTTAGTCGTTGTTCATCTGAGATGTCTTCTTTGGTAGTTTCTTCTTCCTTATCAGACTTATATATCCAACTTAATACCTCAAGAAAAAAAGTAGGGTTACTTGTAAGTTCCTCATGCAGTAACTTTGTTGTGCGTCTTGAACCATAAGAAGCTAAAATAGGGAGATATAACCATTCCAATCTAATTAAAGCAGATTTTTCAACATCTTTCCTTTCTCCCAAGGTTTCTAAAAGTCTTTCAACTTTATAGCTGTCCAGTCGTCTATTTTCATTTGACTTCCGAGTTGCAGATTTTTCTAATACCTCAACTAATTTATCTGAAGGAATCTCTTCGGACTTATGATTACAAATGTCAAGTGCACTTATAAACCTATTTGCTTCAATTAACTTTTCAATGCCCCAAAGTCTGTCCTCAACAGTTAAATGCCAAAAATGTGGATTGATTGATGACCAGTATTCATTTTTGATTGTCTCATTTGTTTCTTCAATGAAATTCCAGACATCCGAGGTTTGTTCTAAAAGAACAAACAATGATGCTAACTGCTTATTATTGAACCCTATATTTTTTAGTTTGGAATAAATGTCAAAAATCCATTTAAGTCCTTTTTTCAATGATTTCCGGGACATAAAACTCTGTATGAACAAGAGGTATTGATCCTTTTTTTTTAAAAAATAACACAGTGAAATTATTTCATCTTGTTTATTAACTATATGAGCCAAGGTGTCTCCAAAAATCCAAGGTTCCTTCACTTCAGCAACAAGGGATTTTATTTTTTTAATTCTAAATTCCTGATAAATATCCTTTAACCCATCAATCCGTTTTTTCCTGATTATTCGTTCCTGTTCTTCATAAGGAATGTTTTTCTTATCTACTCCTTCAGAAAAGCTTGGCCAGTAATCATTAAACATCCATAGCGCTTTTTCAATAGAATTAGTAGGTTCTAATAACTCATATAATTTGTCAAATCTTAATAATTCCTTTGCGGGTAATGCCCATTCGGCATCAGGAAAAGATCTGTGGTGTGAAAGAATATTGCGTATAGTATGCCAAGCTGAATAATCATTTTGGTTTATTTTTGAAAAATTAGTTTCAATGAAAGATAATATTGTTTCTCTATCTTGTGGTCTTAATCGCTTCGAATCCGATTTCTTCAATAGCTCTGAAAGTTTGAATTCAGAATAATCAAAGTAATCAACAAGTAGGTTGACTATTTTCGAATGAGTATCCCATATTTCTTCCCAAGTATATTTTGCATCAAAACTTTTATCAAACAACCTCCATCTCATTTTATGGGTTGGATGAGCTACTTCAGGTCCTTCAGGGAGTATTCTTATTAAGAGCGTCCAGCCAATCTCAAACTCATTTTTTACTATTTCTTCTAGAACTTCCATTCTTTCTTCGAATGAAGTAAGGGTTTGGTAATACCATGGCTTGAAGATTTCTGTAAGACTATTCATAGGCCTGTTTGCTAATTTCCCACCAGGATCTAAAGCAGACAATTTGGCGAGGATCATAGCAGACTGATATAAGTACTCCGGTGTCCAGGCTAAAGCTTCAAGTGCCCATAATAATCCCGTATGGTGGCTAATTGGTGAAATTAATCCCTCTTCTTCCACAAACATTTCCATGATTGGCTTTTCCTTCTTCTCTAACGAATGATTAATAGAATCAAAGAAAATTTTTGGTGACGCTTCGGCAATAAGTGGCATTTCTTGATTAAGAGAAGCCCAAAGTATTCTGGTAGCATCAAAAAGAAGTTCTTTTATAATAGAATCCCCCCATTCTTGAGATGAGAAAGAACTGTGAAACTTCAGATTTTCCCCGTATACCCCTACCAATATCAAAGATTGGGTTAAACCCTCCCTACACCAATTAGAATATGCAGGCTCTTTCTCTCTTAATGATTCCAAGTGTCTTTCATCAGGTTCTGATTCAAGGATTGGATGAATTTCTTTCAGAACACTCAAAAAACAAGTCTTGAGCTTATTAAAATCTCTTTCTGTTATGAGATTGGAAAGATTTGTCCAGGCATCTAACGGAGAGGTAAGCCTCCATTGATCCCCGATTTTCTTTAATGGTGTAGCTTCAACTTCAAGCCATTTATAAAGTTTTTCAGAGTATGTATCGTACTCTTCACCTGATAAATCTTCTATTATTCTTCTATCGCCCTTTTTGGTTTCATCCCAACGCCCTAAAAGAAGAGCAGGAATTATTTCCTTCGCTTTCTCCTGATGTGTCCATTTGGTTTTATTTAATGTGAAACCTAATAGCTTTTTGAGTATCGTAATATCCCGACCTGATTCTTTTGAAAATTTTATTGCTTCATCTCTCGAAAGCCCCATTTCTATTAAGGAATCAACTTGACCATCTCTGTCAATAATTGGTAGAATAATAATATCTTTTGAGTTAAAAGCATCATCAGGACCAAGTGGTAATAATACATGGTGCCTTCTTGCAACAGCGCTATGAAGTGCAGCCGCATCATCATATTTTGCAATTAGATTTAATTGAGACTTATTTTTTTTGATTACCCGGAAATCAGCACTATTTTCAAGTATTAAACTTTTTGAAAAAAATAATTCTTTCTGTTGGTCCTTAAACTGAAGTGCAGAACTAATTATAAAGGCAATAGCCTCATCTTTCGTAGATGCCCTGACTGCTTTAAGAGCGGGTTCTCCAGATAAAAATTCTAACAATTGCTGACTTTCGAATTCCCTGCCAGCTATGATGATTTTTGGGGAGAGTTCTTGTCCTCCTGACCCTATTGACCATTCCTCCCAGAAATCTTCTATAGTAAGGCAGTTGTTATAGGGGAGCCCCAAGACGGACCCTAAAAACCATTTTGAAGCAATATCTGCTGCCTCAAACCAGTTTTGAAGATTAATTGAGTTATATACACGGATGTCGCCCCAAATCTTATCCTTTTGCTTTTCGTTAATCCATTCTTGCTTACCAGTCCAGGTTTTTGTGGTGACAAATATAAATGTCGATTTAGCTTTATCAAATCCTAAGCTGTCTTTTGTTCTTTTTTCATAATCAGAATCAGCTTCGGTTTTACCTCCATTAGTTTTGTACTCCCATAATGATGTACCCTTTGGTACAAAATTCGTCTGTTCCTTACAGCTTACTATACCATCCCAGCCACCAATAAATATCGCACTGCCAGTTGGGATTTCAAAAAAAGTACTTCTTGGAGTTGTTTCCATTAATAGCTTTATTATTAATAATGGAAACTCACCTTTGGCAGTTTGTCTTTTACCCCAAGCTTCAATATCTGTTCGGTCTATCAATATCATTAAAATTCCTTATTGCTGTAACTTCTTACTTTTCGCATGGCATACAACGGCCATGTATAAAATTAGTAGGGATTAAAGATAGAAAATGTGTTTCCCGGAACGCGAGATATGAAGAAAAGCAGGATAGTTTTTGCGTAGACGTCTGCCCTATTAATTTTATACAATGTTATGTACTGTGCCTTGCCAATTCTTTTTCGTCAAGAAATTTCTTCTGATGATTCAATTTCCTTTTTTCTATTTCTATTCGTCTTTCAGATAATTCAAGATACTCTTTCTTGACGTCATAACCGATGTAATTTCTTTCGTCTTTTAAAGCTGAAATACAAGCTGTCCCGCTTCCGCAAAATGGGTCTAAAATAACATCGTCTTTGAATGTGTATAGTTGAATAAGCCGGTA
>CAZPID010000068.1:0-3692 GCA_964586885.1 uncultured archaeon
GAAAAATTCAGATACGGGCGAGACCTATCGAGTGATGAATTTTGTTCCTTATGTTTCATCAGAATTTTTCAAAAATGTTATACCAGAAATATATTATAATTCAAAAGATGATGAAGAATTTATTAAAACTGTGTGGAATATAACAACACAATTGACGTCTTATAGCTTTGAGATACAAGAAACGCCAAGATTTCCAAGCGAAACTCTAGTTGAAGCTGGTGGAGATTGTGAAGATACAGTAATCTTAATCGCCAGTATGTTAAAATCCGCACCAGTTAATTATAAAGTACAGTTAGTTTACATGGATGGTTATAATCCAGACAATCCTAAAGACATGAATCATGTTATAGTTTGGGTTGAAACGCCATCTGGTTACAATACATTCATAGAAACTACAAGCAAAACCAATATGTCACCATATAATGAAGTTGTAGGATGGTATTTCGAAGTATAGGATGGTATTCTTCTTCAATAGCGGGTAACACTCAGTGTTAGTTGGGATATACATGGTTTACTTAGCAAAGTGTCCGACATGCCAGAATACGAAGAAAGTCGACAGTAGAACCAAACATTACTTCGTATGCGACCGTTGTAGGATAGCAATTGAGTTAAAGCCCAACATAGTTGCGAAGTCCTTTTTGTTGCCTAGAGTTTGTAAGCTTTGTGATAAAATTAAAGGAAAAGACTGTGATTGTGTTGAAATTAAGTTTATATGATGATTAAATTTTCTTCAATCTATATAGACCTATAACCCTACATTTGCCAGTATCTTTTTAGCTATATCTTCCCTTTGCTTATCCTGTCCTCTAGTTGAAACTTTTTCACACTCTTCATAAATTTTATTTTTGACATTGTCAGAAGCATTTTTAAATAGCTGCACAAAAAGAGTAACGAATGCCCCTTCATGTACAAATATCTTGCGGTCTATGAGTACTTTTATCAACGTGTCACATGCTTCTTGTGAGCTAAAATTGACTAAAATTTCTGATGCATGATACCGACTGGTATCCTTTTCATTATCGTCTAAAATTATTTTAGTCAACAGTACCTTGAAGTTTTTATCAGCTGTTAGGTTTTTTATTTGTTTTGTTAGACCAGAATGTTGCACATAACTATTAAATTTGATAACACCATTTAGAATCTTCATAGCGAAGTTCTTCAACTCAATGTTATCTGTTTCTATATTTTCCTTCAAAAAATTTATAATATTCGAATGGATTATAAGCTTTGACCCACTTATGTTTAAAAGTTTGTCCATTAAAATAAGTTTATGAATAGAAGTGGATTCTTTAAATCGTAAAATTATATCTTCTATAGTTTTGTTATTTGCATATCTCTGGTCTTTAATTAAACTTATTGTTGTATCAAAATAGAATTCTGTTGGCTTTCTTCTTTTTGATGTTATGTTTATCTTGCCTTCTTCTTCAAGTTTTCTAAGCTCTTTGTAAAATTGAGAATAATAATACTTTCCTATATCGGTCTTACGTCTTTTTAATCCACCAACATGTTTTCCAAGTTCCGTCATTGCCACTTCATTGTCTTTGGCTTTTTCGAGCAAATCTAACAGCCTTTTCCTAAGTGGAACATGTCCACTTTTTTTAGTTCTCATTAATAAAAGGTAGTGGAACAGATTTAAAAAGATTATGTGATCCGCCAGAATCATCTCTCTGGCAATCAAATGGTGATTGATATAAATAAGAAAATTAGTGATAATAAAAAAGAAGCCAAGTTTGATTTCTTTAAAGAAGTCGTGAAAAGGCTTCTGTCAGACAAAGCTATAGATTTCTACTTGGAATATAAACCAAACTCTATTATTCCATTTCCATTGGTTTACAGAGTTTTTGGTTATTCATGGCACTTTGATAAGTCAACATCTTTAAAAATCCTAAAGGAACTTGAAAGGCGTGGGTTTCTAGAAATTAAATTTTTTAATGGAATAAAAATCGAGGTTAGTAAATGTCAAGAAAAACTAAAAGAATAAAAGACTTTAGCAAAGTAGGTTGGAAGAAACTCAAAGACAAAGATGCAAGAGTTAGTTCTTTGGAAATACTAAGATTAATGCGTAAAGGATTTTCTTTAACAAAGACTTCTGAGAAAAGTCGCTTGGATGTAGATATAGTTAAACAGCATATATTTTCAGCGATTTTCAAAAGAAAAGGCAGATGGAGAGCTAAGAAGAAAGACTTTATAGAAAGGGGGTTAACATTCTATGAAGATGGTGAATCAAAGACAATTATCGTATCTAATTCGGAACGTGCTTCTCTTATAGGAAGATACCTTAATGATGTCAAAAAGGCTTTGGAAACTGGCAACGATAAGATTCTGAAAAAGTACAAGAGGAGAGTGATAAGGGATGCTAAAGGGAAGAAACATAAACTGGAAATAAGACTTGAAAAGGTTCGTGAAATAGAGGAAGCTAAAGAAGAGCCCGAATTCTTTGCGGTTTACAGGTTGTGATTATGGAGAAGAAAGTATGTTTCTATTGTGGTGAGGATGATGATAGAGTGCCTAAGCTATTTGAAGAAGACCATATATTTGGCAGAAAAATAAGTTCAGAAACAATTACACTATGCCTCAATTGTCATGCAAAGAAAACATATTATCAAAATAAATTACCTTTGAATATAAGAAAATGTCTCACACCAAAATCTAAGTTTATTTTTTCTGAAACTAGCGCTATAGCTTCCATCAATCTCATTTGTGAAAAGTTTCTGAAGATAGTGAAAGAGATGAGTAAATGAGCAAGATAGCTTTGCGGGCATATGTGAAAAATCGTGAAGAAGAAAAACACAATAAGTTTGAAAAGAATATTGATTACAGCAGAGTATTTGTTTTTGATACAGAGACTACTACAGATGAGTATCAAAATCTAAAATTCGGCTCTTTTGTTATCTATAATAATGAAGTGCTTGAACAAACTGGCATATTCTACAATCCAGAATGTGTGACTAAAGAAGAGCTAAAGACATTAAGCAAATTTTGTAAAGGCAAACCTATACAGTTATACACATTGAAGGAATTTATTGAAAATATATTTTCCCTCGAAACTTTTGAAAAAGAAGTATTATGCATAGGCTTTAATCTACCATTTGATTTATCACGCCTTTCCACAAGCGTCAGTCCAGCTAGAAGTAGCATGAATGGAGGCTTTTCATTTCAACTAAGCAAAAATAAGAAATATCCGAGAATAAGAATTAAACATATTGATGGTTCAATAGCTTTCATTAAATTTAGCAATGCCTTAATTCATAGTAATAGCAAACGATTTAATGGAAATTTTCTAGATGTAAAAACTTTGGCTGTTGCATTAACAGATTGGAAACATATCACACTAGGAAAGGCATGTGAAATATTTAATACTAAATATAAGAAACTGAAGACTGGAAGTCATGGAAAGATAACAGAAAAATATATCGAGTACAATATTGTTGATACTCTAGCTACTCACGAACTTTTCACTAAATTAAAAAAAGGATTTGAAAAATATTGCATTAACATGCCAATAACCGAAGTTTATTCTTCTGCTTCAATGGGCAAAGCATGCTTGAAACAATTAAATATCAAACCTTTCATGGAAAACAACATTGATTTTTCATCAAAAATAATTGGTCATCTGATGAGCGCTTACTATGGAGGCAGGTGCGAAGTTAAAATTCGAAAGACACCTACTAAAGTAACAGTATTGGACTTCA
>CAZPID010000069.1:0-3683 GCA_964586885.1 uncultured archaeon
TAAAAAAACTTTTAAAACATAGAAAACTTAGACGTAAGACAAAATCTGTTTCTGTACATGATTTAATGACAAGAGATGTTATAGCTATAGATCCACATAATAATTTGCAAACAGTTGTTGGTATATTGAAAGATAGAAAATTATCTGGTATGCCTGTATTAGAACATAATAAATTAGTTGGTATGATAAGTAAAAAAAATATATTTAAAATGATTGGTGTCAATGATTTGGATGAATTAAATGAAGGCAACATGGAGAAATTGAGATCTATAAAAGTTAAAGATGTTATGAAGAAGCCGATAAGAATTTTCTATAAAAGTAGTATAAAAAAGGCTGGCAATAAGATGAAAAAATACAATATAAACAGACTTATTGTAGTGAATAAAAGAAAAAAGATGGTAGGCATAATAAGCAAAACGGATCTTGTAAAAGGCGCTTCTAGGATACTAGTCATAAGTAAGATTGAAACAGCTATAGACGAAGTTCTAGAAATTATAAAAAAAGAGGGCTCAATGACTATAGAGGATATTTCCAAAAAATTCAATGTTAACAGAGCAATTGTAGAAGAATGGGGTAAAATATTAGAGGAACATAAACTTGCAATAATAGAGTATCCTGTTATAGGCAAGCCTTACTTGACTATAATAAAGGGTTCTGAATAGATTTAATTTACAAATATAAAATATAATTAAGTGATAGAGAAAGTTATTGACGAATATAAGGTTGTTGCAGATGATGTTATCGCTAAGGTAGAAATTAAATATTTATTAAATGAGTTTGTTTCAATATACAATTTAAAAGTACCGGAAATAGAAGTAGGTACTGCAGCACTTTTAGATAAAGTTAAGGAAAGATTAATAGCACAAATACCAATAAAATCTGCTGAAATATTTGACTTGTCAGCACTTGAGAATTTAAAACAAAGATTATACAATGCTGGACGAGACATGATAAAAAAGGAGTTGCCTAACGCAAAAGAAGAGATTATCGGATATTTGATTAGTACTGCTATCCATGAAATGTTAGGGTTGGGAAAATTTGAAATAATGCTTGCCGATGGTAATTTAGAAGAGATAGTAATAAATAATTCATCTGAACCAGCTTGGGTTTATCATAAAAATCATGGCTGGTTGAAAACTAATATTAAAATAGAGAGAGAAAGTAACATATTTAATTTAGCATCTTCCATAGGAAGACGTGTAGGAAGACAAATAACTGTGTTAAATCCTCTAATGGATGCACATTTGCCTACAGGTGATAGGGTAAATGCTACTTTATTTCCAATATCTACAAGAGGAAACACAATAAGCATAAGAAAGTTCAGAAGGAAGCCGTTTACAATAACGGATCTTATAGAAAATAAAACGATCAGTCTGGACCTAGCAGCATTTTTATGGCTTGTTGTACAATACGAAATGAACATGCTAATTTCTGGCGGCACAGCTACTGGTAAGACATCGATCTTAAACGTTATTATGTCATTCGTCCAACCAAACCACAGAATAATTAGTATAGAAGACACCCGAGAACTTTTACTTCCTAACTTCCTTCATTGGGTACCACTTAATACAAGAGAACCAAATCCTGAGGGAAAGGGTAACGTATCAATGCTCGATTTGTTGATAAATAGTTTAAGAATGAGGCCTGACAGAATAGTTGTAGGTGAAATAAGAAGAGCAAGGGAAGCTGAAGTATTATTCGAAGCATGCATACTGGACATAGTGTTTATGCAACCTTCCATGCTGATAATGCTAATCAGACGTACAGAAGGATGACCAACCCACCAATAAACGTGCCTGTAATGATGATGGAATCGTTGAATTTGATACTGGTTGCATTCAGAGACAGAAGATCAGGTATAAGGAGAATTCTTGAAGCCGCTGAAATACTGCCTGGTTTAGATAAGCCTAAATTAAATGTAATTTACAAATGGCGCCCTGGTGAAGATAAAATAACAAAACAGTCAGGCAGCTGGGGGATTTTAGAAAGATTGGAAGTCTTAACAGGCATGAGAATGAGCGAGATAGAACACGATCTCAGAGACAAGGAGTCAGTTTTAAGATGGGTAGTTAAAAATAAGATAACGAATGTCAATGACGTAGGCAGGATAATAGCTAGTTATTATACTGACAGCGAGAAGATAGTTAAAGCTGCTAAGTCAGGTGAAAAACCCTCTTCTCTACTGTCGCTTGAGTGATTATAAATGAAAACAATACCATTTGTTCCCTTCCCTTTAAAGACTGCGCTCAAAATGTCAAAATCCTTAACCCCTTTTTCTATCAGATTGATTAAGCTATTCCCTCAATTAGATTTATGGCTTAGTCAGAGCGGTACAAATATAAAACCGAGAGACTACTTAGCCATAGCCATGTTGGCGTCTGGTTTTTGGTTTCTTATTATGTTCACGCTAACATTTCCTTTGTTTGTTAGTTTTTCTGCAGGAATATTTTCCATAGGAATTTCTTTTGTTATATCCTTTGTTGCGTTTTTAACCATACTATATTATCCCCAGCTTATAGTTGTGAAAAGGCTTAGAGACATAGATAGGAATCTATTCTTTGCATTGAGACATATAATCATACACATAAAATCTGGCGTGTCTCTTTTTGATTCTATACAGTCTGTTGCCTCTGCCAATTATGGTATGCTTTCAGTAGAATTTGGCAAGGTTGTGAAAGAAGTGAGATCTGGTACTCCGCTTACAGATTCGCTGGAAAACCTAATCTATAGAAATCCTAGCGTTACTCTAAGGAGAGTAGTATGGCATATGGTGAATTCGATAAAGGCGGGCGTTGATATAGGGGAATCTATTTCAATAATGTTGAGAAATCTTTCTGATGAGCGTATGGTGGAGATAAGAAAATATGGTTCTGAACTTAATCCTTTGGCCTTGATGTACATGATGTTTGCGGTCATTATACCCACTCTCGGTCTTACATTCTTAGTAGTATTTTCAATGTTCTCAGGTTTTCAAATACAGCAAGAATTATTCTATATGTTTTTAATAGTTCTTGCGGTTTTTCAATTCGGCTTTATCGGAATAGTAAAGAGTAAGAGGCCACAGGTGGAAATATGATAAGATTATCAAGTATAATGGCTAGATTCGGGCCAAGTAATTATAAGCTTTGGGTAAAAAGGAACTTAGTCTATGCTGACGTATCTTGGTCGTTTGAAAAATTTGTTACAACAGCATATTTTTATAGTCTGGCATTTACTATCATATCTGTGTTTATATTTACTATTTATGCTCAAGTTAATTTTTTAATTTCTTCTGCGCTATCAATGGTGGTTTTTCTATTGTCATTTATAATAGCTCATCTGCTGCTTTCCATGCTTGGTGATAGTAGATCAAAGTCTGCTGAAGAAGTTTTACCTGACGTACTGAAGTTAGTATCTATGAATTTAAAATCTGGTATGACTGTAGACAGAGCATTGCTTATTTCTGCTAGACCTGAGTTTGGACTTATGGAGAGAGAAATTAAAAGGGCGTCGCAAAAGGTAATTTCTGGCACGCCTATAGAAAGTGCATTTGAAAGCATGACAGAAAGAATAAATTCTACCATTTTAAACAGGACTATGAAATTAATAAAAGAAGGTCTTGAAAAGGGAGGGGAATTGGCTACATTGCTTGAAAATATTGCAGAGGATATCATACACGTAAAAACACTTAAAAAGGAAGTGGC
>CAZPID010000070.1:0-3654 GCA_964586885.1 uncultured archaeon
AAAGCTAGTTCTTTATATAGATATTTTGCCAGATGCTTGGGTTCTCTTCTGAGTGTATTTGTTATCTCTGAAAAGTTCTGTATTACAGTCTTGTTTCCCTGTATTTCAGACTTTATTTCAGGCGTCTTAAACCTTCCAACAAATTCAGACTTTTCTGGCACCTTTTTCATCGCCTCTTCCAGCATTTTATTATAATCAAATTCCATAACCATCAACCTACTAGTTTAAATTTACCAACATTTGGCTCAAAAAGACTTCCATTATCTAAAAGGTTTGTAATTACATATTCGATCTCATTTTTATTTAATTTGCTTTCCTCAAGTATTTTTTCAAGCTCTACACCATTACCATCATCAAATTCCTTTAAAATTTTTACTACAATTTCCTCAGAATTAGTCTTTACTGTACCGCTATCGCCCTCTTTTATAATATGTTCAATGGAATTCTCATCGATGCCTAACTTCTCGGCTGCATATTTTTTAGCAGCTTCTATACCTTCTCTATCAGCAATCTCCTTTAAACTCTTTTTCTGCTTTCTTAACTGCAGGATGTCTTTCAGTAATTCCAATCTTCTTAGAGATATATGATTGAAATCTTCTACTAATCTTACAATCTCTGGCAGAATATAGATCTCGCCGTTATATTCTCTAACTTTTCCTATTGCTAGAATTTCATCGCCGACTTTAAAGTCATTAATTATTTTAACATCGTCGCCAAATGCTTTTAATCTTATAGCGCCACTGTTATCATCTAACGTTATGAATAAATATTTGTTGTCATCGCTTGCAAACATATCTGTTATGGTAGCAATTATATTTACTCTGGATATTTTTCTACCAAAAGTATTAATAACATAGCTAGGTGTAAAATTCTCTTTATTACCTTGGAAGAATTTACCGCCAAGCATATCTGCTATTCTAACTTTCGTAGCTGTAATCCTATCTATAGTCATTTAAAATCAACTTCCAACTAAAGTTTAATTACGATAAAATAGAAATTAATATTTATGCCTATAAGTAAAGCTCCTTATAAAAGGGAGTATCATCACACTAGCTCCAGGGGAAGAGAACGTACTATAATTTGTGATGGGTGTAAGCGTGATGTGCCTAGATACAAAACATTTGTAGTTAGACGTGGGTTTAGAATAAATGACCCTGTATTGATGCAGCAGATAGACAGAAGGTTTGTACATATGATGTCAACTAAGCTTGCATATTGTCCATCATGCGCAAGGTTTAGGGGCATATCCCAGCCTGGCAAGAGTGCTAGGAAAAGTCATATGAAACGATAAATGAGGTTTGTTATGCCAGAAGAAAATATAAAAGAAAATAAGCCCTCATCTCGCTTAAGGGGATTTCTTTATAAAAAAATAAGCGGGATGATGAAAAGAGAAGAAGATAGGAAGAAAAAAGGCAAAAAGTTAGAAGGCGAATTTCCAAAATTCTATGTTAAAAAACCGGAAAACGTAGTTCTGCCCACAATATCAAACATAGTTAAAATTAATGTGAGTTATGATCTTATACAGCCATTTGCGTCTGTTAACATAAAATGGGATCCTGTTAAAAAGGAAGCTGTATACAATGTTCTGGAACCTAAGTTGACAGGAAAAGAAAAGAATACTTTAAAAAAAATATCAGATGCTTTGATGAGTGCTATAGATATTGACTTAAGTGCAGCTCCAAATGTAAAAAATATAATATATTATTTGGAAGAAAAAATTAGGCAAATTAGAAAGGATTATGGTGTAGACATAGACCCGGAAAGCTATCCTAAGATCATGTATTATTTATATAGAAACTTTGTGGGACTGAATGAGATAGAAGCTTTTATGCAAGATCCCAACATAGAAGACATAAGCTGCGATGGCTTGGAAATACCACTTTATATTATTCATAGAAAATACGGTTCCATGAAAACCAATGTGATTTTTCATAACATAGATGATCTAAGAGAGTTTATAGTTAAACTTGCTGAAAGATCTGGTAGATATGTAAGTTATGCAGAACCTATACTTGATTCCACATTACCAGACGGTAGTAGAATAGCTGCTACGTTAGCCACAGATGTAGCAACTAGAGGAAGTACTTTTACAATCAGAAAATTCTCAGAAAACCCATTTTCACCAATAGATCAAATTGACTTGAATACTGCATCAACAGAAATGATGGCTTATTTATGGTATCTTATTCAACATAAAGCATCCGGTATTATTGTAGGTAGCACTGCTAGTGGCAAGACTTCTTTCTTAAATTCTATAAGTATGTTCGTTCCACCAGAAGCAAAAATAGTTTCAATTGAAGATACTAGAGAATTAAAATTAGCTCATGATCATTGGATATCTGGATTGGCACGTGTAGGATTTGGTGTACCGTCACCGACTGGAGAAAAATATGGAGAGGTTACTTTATTTGATCTTTTAAGAGAAACTTTCAGGCAAAATCCTGACTATGTTATTGTAGGTGAAACTCGTGGGGAAGAAACTTATGTTATGTTCCAAGGAATGGCAAGTGGTCATTCCTCTTTGAGTACGTTTCATGCAGGCAGTTTAGATACTTTAGTTAAAAGATTGACCACGCCACCTATTAATTTATTTTCAATTTTGCTAGAAAGTTTAAACTTTGTTATAATAATGACTCACGCAAAAGAAAAAGGCGCTTCTGCAAGAAGACTAAAAGAAATGATAGAAATTATTTCTGTAGATCCAAGAACTAATGAAATAGCTACAAATATTACTTTTCGTTGGGATCCATTATCAGATAAATATGAAAAGGTGAATGAAAGTGTAGCAGTTAGAAGAATTGCTGGTAATATAGGGGCAAGTTATGAAGATGCTGTAAGAGAAATAGAAAGGAGGAAGCTTATTCTAGATTGGCTGGTCAAAAGAGGTTCTAAGAATTATATAGAAGTTACAACATTTATAAATGAGTACTATAAAGAACCTGAAAGTGCGCTTGCTACGATAGGTAAGTTTATTCCTCTACCAAAGCTTACAGCAAAAATACCTATGGAAGAAAAGCCTAAAGAAGGGAAACGCAAAAAATTCTCGTCTATACTTGAACTATTAGGATTTAAAATGGTGAGGGAAAAGAAAAATGCTTAGTTATAGTTCTATAGCTTTGAAACTTTTTGGTTCACTAGCAATGAAATATGAAAGCTCTTTTAATTTTCTTATACCAGCTCTTCAAAAATCAGATATTGGTAAGCCGTTTAAGGTTTATGTTAGTCTAGCTTTTTTCATAACAATGCTGTCTTTAATTGCTAGCCTGTCATTTTCAATTTTTTTAAGCCTCTTTATTTTTGAAGACATAGCGATGAAAATACTAATTATGATGGTGCTTCCTATTATTATTCCTGCAGCTTCTTTTGCGCTCTTCATGTATTATCCAACATTTAGAGTAAACTCAAGAAAAAAGAATATGGAGACAAATCTGCCATTTGTATTAACACACATGGGTTCGATAGCAGAGTCGGGAATACCGCCATATGTTATATTCAGGCTTATAGGAAATTTTGAAGAATATGGAGAAATTGCAAAAGAGTTTAGAAAAGTTTCTAGGAATATTGATGTTTATGGTGTAGATCCATTAAGTGCTATGAAACATGTGGCTGAAAGATCTCCTTCTCAAATGTTTAAACAAGTAATGCTGGGAATTG
>CAZPID010000071.1:0-3595 GCA_964586885.1 uncultured archaeon
GAAGATAGTGAAAACTTTGGAGTCGCCAAAAGATCTACAAGTAGATCCAGAAATAACACAATACGGACCTTTGGAAGGTGATTTTGAAAAGACCGCTGACATACTTCTACTGGTTAGACCGGACTATACTGTTTATGATGAAGTCAGAAAAACCAAGGATTTTGAAATATTTTCTGATCTAAGGCTAGCTGGCGTGGGAATGATAGGAGTTGTGCACGCAAGCAAATCTATTGATGCTTTGCAGAGATTCATGGGAAGAATAGAATTGGGTATGGTGCCCCATGTTGTTGACACGATAATTTTTGTAAAAGACGGTGAGGTTAAAAGGGTTTTAAATCTTTCATTGCTTGTTAAAGTACCTACTGGAATGACAGAAGCTGACCTAGCTAGGCCTGTGGTTGAAGTCAGGGATTTTGAGAATGGTGAATTGATTTATGAGATATACACATTTGGAGAAGAGAATGTAGTAATACCAATAGAAAAACAAGACGGTAAAAAACTCCCAATTAGAAAGTTGGCCGAAGAAAGAATACTGCAAGATATTAGAAGGTTTGATGAGCATGCAGATGTTGAAGTGGTTGGTGAGAATAAAGTTGTGATAAGAGTGGATAACAGGATAATTCCTAGAATAATTGGAAGGGAGGGCGTGACTATAAAAAAACTGGAGGACAAGCTTGGGATACATATAGACATACAGCCAAGGATTCCTTCGTTGGGCAAGGAGGTTTATTTTAAAGTGGATGAAAGAGGCAATTCTATTGATTTTTTATTTGATAGGAAACTGATTGGCAGCATTGTTAGTGTTTACGTAGATGATGATTTTATTTTTTCAGCAACTATAGGAAAGAAAGCTGGAATCAAAGTAAGTAAAGATTCTGATTTAGGTAAAAAGTTAGTAAACGCTCTAGTAAACAGGAAGAATATTAAAGTTTTAGTCTAGTGTTTCTATTTCTTCAAGAACTCTTTCATCTTTTCTAGAAACGAATAAAGCACATCTACACTACCAAGATCAGTACCATGTATGTTATCATGAAAGTCAGATCCCCCTGTCTTCAAAAGATTATATTTATCAGCCAAATTATTAATGTGCTTTACAGTCTCAACAGACTTCTCTTTGCCCAAAACAAAATAGGAATAATTAACCTCTATACCTTCTAGCCCTGCATCAACACAAACCTTAACAACATTATCAGTATCATAAAATCCGGAATGGGCTAATACCGGTATTCCTCCTGCATCTTTTATTAATTTTATAGAATCCTCTAAAGATACATTAAATGTTCTATTGATATGATATTCTCCGCCGAAGCTTGTTTTTTTGTAAAATTCTCTTGATGACATTTTGTTAGGATTATTTTTTTCTAAAACTTTCTGAACATGGGGTCTACGTGGTATAGCTGGGCCAGCAATTTCCTTAACTTCTTCAACAGTTATTTTGAATCCGTTATCATTAAGAATTTTCACTTGATCTAGCACCCATTTTTCTTTAGATTCATTCAATTTATCCAGTATACTTAAAAATTTATTATCATTATAATCTACAAAATAGCCAAGCATATGGACTTCTGACAGATGCCTTTCCTTTTCATTCTTTATTCCAATTTCTATCCCCGGAACTACTTCAACACCAAAGTCCTCTTTGTAGTTTAAATATTCTTTAAAACCAGAAACCGTATCATGATCTGTTATGGCTATGGCCTTCAATTCTTTTTGTTTTGCCAAGTTAACCAATTCTCTAGGTTTCAATACACCATCAGAGTAGTTTGTATGTGAATGTAAATCGATACCATTTTTCATAACATTTATTGAGTTTTAAATATAGTAATAGGAATGTTTTATAATATGATAGGCTTTTTTAAAACCTATTTGCTTTTGTAATTTAGACAGAATCTGTATAATAAATCTGAAGAAAGGAAGCTCAATGCGCCCGACAGTATAATTGTTATTAATTTAATTGGGAAATCAATAGGTAACGAAAATGAGCTGATAATAAAAAAGGATAAAAATACTAAACTCCCAAAGACAATACTTACAACAAATGTATTTATAAGAGACGGCTTATATTTTTGTTTATTAAAAATTATGTCCAAGATAAAAATTGCTATAATTACTGAAAGGAATGGATATAAAGTTTGTGTCCCTAGAGCATGAAGCACTGAAGAAGGAATAAACATTAATGTAAGTAATCCAAATTTTTTGAAATAAAAGGAAATGAAAAATGCGAATCCCACAAAAATAATCCCCCATGAAAAAGCCCCAATAATACCAATTGATAGTTCACTTTCTAAAAATGGATCAAAAAGAATAAAAGCAAATCTTACCATAGTTATTCCGGTTGCAATGAACAAAATTAATAATATTTTGGAAAAAGTGTTTTTAAATTTCTCATAAAATCCTATTAATTTTAATAAAATTCCCGATCCAATTAATAGCCCGCCTGCTACAACCATGATATGAGGAGGGGATAATCCAATATCAATGCCATATGCCTGATGCCACCAAGAATCAAACCCGCCTGCTATCAAAACTATTATAAACCCCAATGAAGCTATCCCAAAAGGAGCTTTTATGTTTCTTTCTTTTAAAAATAAGATAAAACTTAATAGTCCTATTATAATAACGCTGCTATACACCAATGTATGAGGCGGTATCCAGAAATCTTCTAGCAAATCTCCAGTGTCAGATGTTATATTATTATGCCACCAGAAATCCCAAAAGGTACCTGAACTTGATATAATGCTGAAAATAACAATGGTAAGCAGGACAATTTTCAATTCTTTGGTGTTTTTAAGCATTGTCAACCCCTAAATTAGTATATCTTTTCCTTAACTAACTATCTAGCTAAAAGATTTAAGATTAAAAAGGATGGCAGGCAATCATATTTTGTGAATTAAATGGCTTTGTCGCCTTTCTATTGGAGTCCAGGCTCGTATGACTTTTTAATGACAATGTTCTTAGGTCCTTATCAAAGTTTAAAATATAGATGGGTTTCTAAGTTGATTGGAAATAATAAGAGTGTGTTAGATTTTGGCTGTGGCCATGCTAGCCTTAGAAAATATTTGTCGTCTGATGTAAAATATGCTGGTGTTGAATTAAATAAAAAATTCATTCATCATTGTATTAAAAATAAGATAAATGTTATTGTTGACAATTTTCTTTCTTCAAGAAATTATGGTAAATGGGACTGCGTAACATTAATAGATATTATACATCACATTCGCACTAGCTATTTAAAGGCTATTAAAAAAGCTTTAAGATCCGCCAATAAAAAAGTGATAATTTCAGATACTGTAATTAATCCTGATTTTACATACAAAATAAAAGAATTATTTTGGAAGGTGTTTGATAAAGATGGCACTAATCCTGAAGCATTGCCATTTTCTTTTACTGAATGGGATAAAATTATTAAAAGGATTGAAACAAGATTCAATACTAAAATAAGTGTTTATAAATTTAATGTACCAATATGGAACATGGTAATATTTTTATTGTGATACAAAAATAATTAGGCTATTTCTTTCTCTATCTTATGAAGTTTTCTAATCATTTGCTTCTTGTTCCTAACCACATAGTCAGGATATTGTATGGGGCATGA
>CAZPID010000072.1:0-3544 GCA_964586885.1 uncultured archaeon
TATAGACATCTCAGTTATTTATAATAGTATAAAAAGAATATAAAGTTTTCGGTTATGGCTAGTCTGCTTAATTCAAACTTTAATTCCTTTTTTTATTGGTAGGATTTTAATACCGCTTTTACTTATTTCAAAAGGATAAATATCATTCCCATGAGCTGTTCTCCTCATCTTTCTAATTATCAAACTTCTTGGCGTCCCTCCTGCGGCATATTCTAAATAATGTAAGATTATTACTCCATCTACAATAAATTCTTCAAACCCAAATCTGCTTAATGCTTTAATTTCATTTTCAGGTATTTCCGCTATTAACAGACTTGTTATGTCTAAATTTTTAAGTCCCTGAATATAACTAAAAATATTACTTCTTATTTTTCCTATATCCATCGATGATTCTTTCCACCCCATTGTAGCTACCGACAAGCTGTCCAGCACAAATCTTTTTGCTCTATTTTTTTTAACCAGATTGTTTGTAATCTCCTTAAGCTCTGATATACTACTTGGCGGGCTATAATGCACTATAAGTTTGCCTTGATCTATGTACTTCTTTAATTCCTCCTTCCATCCGAACTTTTCCATGTCAGATAAAACATCATCAATAGGCTGTTCCAATGATATATAAAGACAATTCTCTCCTAGCCTAAGGCCATGCAGAAGATATTGAATACCAAATATTGTTTTTCCCGTACCGGTCTGACCAGCTGTCAAATATACTGAATTTTTAACAAAGCCTCCTTCTACAAGCTTGTCCAAGTTTTTTATGCCGCTCTCTATTCTGTCTTTAGACATAATTATCATTTATCTAAACTTAATTATATTTATGAAGTCTCAGGTTGCGACTGAATTTTTAACAATCGTATCTATATCTATAATAATTTTGATACCCATAGTTTACTTTTCATTTTTCTACTCCTACGAAACCACAACATTAGCACAATCGCAAAAAGCTGTAAAGAATATTGCAGAAACTGCAGACTATATTTATTCGTTGGGCAATGGCTCACAGACAAAAATACAAATAAGTATACCGCAGAGCGTTGTCGGAAGCAGTGTATCAGACTACACAATAAACCTTAAGATAAGCAACAGGGCTGGCGTAAGCGATGTTATAGCTATCATTAAAGCTAATGTTACTGGGAGCATACCCAACTCTACTGGTGTATATAGCATAAATCTGCAGAATGTAGATGGTGTTGTTGTTATAAGCTGATTTATTATGAAAGCCCAATTATCGATGGAGTTTATGGTATTTGTTTCTATAGCTATAGTTATTCTTACATTTTCTGTCTATATTTACTATACTAATTTGTTGAATGTTGACAAGTCATCAATTTATCTACAGGCGTCTGCTATATGCCAGCAAATAAAAAATTCCATAAATAATGTGATTACAAATGGTAATGGTGTTATAGCATCTTTCGATTTGCCCAATAATTTAAAAGGAGATAGCTATACTGCAACTGTTTATGGTTTGGAAAGATCCGTAGAAATTTCTTTTGATTCACAAGCAATATATTGCAACATAGTAACTGTAAATGTTACTAATTCTACTGACAGCAGTACTTTTCAATTGAATTTTGGTACGAACACTGTTCAGAACTCCGATGGGAAGGTGATAATAAATTAAAGGCCAGATATTTTCAGCAGATTTTACTTCAGCAGTAATAATTTTTATGATTTTGGCTGCAATTATACTACTAATCTGGTCTCAGTCTATTCAAAATGTGTCTGAAGTAAGAGAAAGGCTTGATATTGGCTTGCTGTCCATAGAACTATCTGACCTTCTTCTGAAACAAGCAGGCTATTCTACAAGCTGGGAGAGTGATGATAGAAATTTTACACTAGGCTTGGCTAAGGAAGATCATGTGCTAGATGAGGACAAGGTCGATAAATTTTTGTCCTTAAACTATGATGATACTAAAATTTTACTTGGGATTGGATCTTATGATTATTATTTTTCTCTTGTGAATACTTCTAGTAAATCTGTTTACAACTCTAGTGGCCAGTATCCTACAAATCCGGACATAGCTGTGAACTCTAGAAGAATAGTTATGTTTAATTCTACACCCTTTTACATGGACTTTACTATTTGGAGGTGAATTGATGAAAGGTATTATATTTAACATAGATGTATTAGTTGCAGTAATTGTAGCAGGCATTATATTGTTTTCTGTATCTAGTTTACAAACATTTCCAGAATATGGTATACAATCTAACTTATACTTATCCAAGCTGGCCAACGACATTCTAATTGTAATGGACAAGTCTGGCGCATTCGATTCTTTAAATAATGATACGATTTACAATAATCTGTCATCAATAGTACCTGATACTATTGCTACAAGACTTAATATAGAGACATTTGAACTAGATGGTGATGACTTTGATAAGGTAAATGAGACTATAGTTAGCTATCCTCAAAATTCAGTACGAGATCAAATGATAGCAACAAAAAGTATTTTTCTAATTTTTGAAGACAATCAAATAAGATACTATAATACTGTCAACTTGGAGGTGTGGCAGAGATGAAGGGAATAGTATTCACATTATCTACAATATTTCTAGTTTCAGCAATTTTAATTTTGTCTACGATATATACAAACCTGACGCCTAGCTTTTCTAGCATATACACATCAGATTCAATCCAAGATAAAGTATATTATAAATTTAAAGCCATAGAAAGAGCTGTAATAAAAATGCTTCCACAAGCATCAAGCTCTGGTGGCATAAATATTACAATCGAGGAAGACGGATTTAATATCATAACTTTAAGCGAAGTGTTGCCTAGAATAACAGATGATTCAGAATTTAATGAAGATTTAGACAATTTTGAAAAATTTGCAGAAAGCAAATTCAATGAGACAAATTTAGTTGTTGATTTATTTTTTGAAGATATAAAATGTCTTCCTTTAGCTATACAACCTTATAATATTTCATATACTCATCAACCAGCAACAGATTGTGAGAGTGGTCCTGACCAAACAGAAGTTATAATTGATCCTCAAGATAGCTGGCAGTATTTGAATAATTACACATTCATCTTTGAACCTGATGGAGATATTTCAGAGGCTACAATAACAGGATGGACTGGACCTGGTTGTGATGAACCCAACTTGGGGCTCAATATAACCATTATAGGCAATGACATGACATATGGTCCTAATTTTACTACAACAGAATTTGATAGAATGTGTAGATTTAATATAAATGATATTGACTGTGATGCTGGTTTAGGTTTTATTAAAGTACGCCATAATTTAAACTCTAGAGATGACGAAAAAGGTGTTATTAACATAGAAGTTCATCCAAACTGTAACGTTACATCTACAGTCACATTAAATCTAACTGACATATCAGGGAAAGTAGATGTAAATTTACCAGAACAGTCAATAAAAATTAAGGACACTGTATTTAATTTTGAGAAAAATGATACTGTAATTATAAGCTAGTGATTTTATGAAAAGAAAAGTATCAAGACATAGGAAGAAGCATAAAGTAAGAAAACCCATAAAGCATAAAAAACTTAGACGTAAGACAAAATCTGTTT